>JALDXL010000112.1:0-7034 GCA_032155045.1 Nitrososphaerales archaeon | reverse complement strand
TATCATTATTTTCATTTTTTTGCAAATTATCCTTCATTATTTATTTTTATGTTTATCTCAATTAGATTGTACAAGTCTCGGTATGCAATATTTGAATTGTTTCAAAGTTCAATATAAGTCTAAATTTATAAAACATTAGACATTAGATTGTTATAAATTTATGTTCAGCTTTTAATAAATCTGCAATCAATCTTTTATTAGATTATATTTTTTCAGAACAATACAGTGATAATTATTATTATTATATTTGTACAATTGATTTAATGTTGTTATTTAATTCTAATGATTATTTTGAGTAGGAATTTAGGACTAATTAGAAGTAGGCCAGAATAAAATCATTTTAGAATCATTATATACATGTTAACAATTATTTAGAAAAAGTTTAAAAATGAATTTAAATTTTTTTAGTTATAATCTTAACTTCTTAATCTTTTCAATTAAATTAAGAGAATCACATCTAACTTCAGTAGTTATATAAAGCAAATAGTTGTCATCTAGAGGCATACTAATACGTTTAATCTTTTCATATTCCGCAAGTACAAACTTTCCTTTTCCGATCTGTTTCTTTAGAGTATTACGAATTTTCCATGCACTAAGAGTAAATTGAAGGGACTGCACATTTTCTTCTTTTGTAAGCAGATTTTTTACTCCCGTTCTATGTTGAGAAAAAAGAAAACTATTATCGTTAATATCAATTATTGTTACAAAACGTATAGTAGGATCAAGATTCAGAATCTGGTTTCCTATACTCTCAAAATCCATTTTTAACTAATAAATACAATAGTCGTTATAAAAAGTTGTATTAATAAAATTTAATTCTTATAACAAAAATATTATTTATGAAGGAATCAATAATTTTATTATTTTTGAATCTATAATGATATACCAAAGATATTTACATAGGGAATATAAAGAAATGGAAGAATGTGAAAGTAATAAGGTGACGTAAGAACAAGATGTTAAAGATAAATTGATAATGCAAAAGGAGATAGATAATAAAATTGAAAATTCTAAAAAGATGATGTAGATCTTTCAAAGAATGACATACCCTTTTTGGCCATCAAGTCCGTTCATTCCATCACCATTGCTGCCTCGATTTAAAAGATCCTTAATAGATGATTAGGAGAATTCGATTAATCTTCAAGTGGTAATTTCGCAAAATGCAAAGACGAAATAGCGAAAACTGTATTAATTAATGCGAGAGAAATTTTGAGGTTTTTATTATATGTATTTTAAAAAGGGATTTTATTTCGATCTGCCATGGATTTTTGGGATGTCTGTTGTTTTATCGATCAGACAATCTCTAATAAACAATGCAAGTCACGCTTTGTAACGGTTTTGCAATATAGAAAGCCAAAAATTTATTTGTGAGATATGCATATTATTTCTCAATCACTGAATAACTACACTATAATATTACTCTATAAAAATACGTCCATTTTTTTTGAAAGGTATCTAATGCCATTGTAATGCCTTGTGTTCGTCAACCAGTATTATTATAGGGAGAATATCTATAGCATCCACAACCAGATATATACATAGTTATTCAGTGATTGAGAAATAGAAAAATTCACACAAGATAGAAAAGTTAAATGGGGATAATATAATAATATTCGTAGTTAAGCAGTAGTTGTTGTTAATCTTATATAATGCTAAATTTTATTGCTAGCATAATGCTTATTTCTTTTATATTTATAATACAGCTAAATAATTATAATGATAAACATCACAGCTTGTGAATAGAATGAATGGTACATTGATTTTCCAATTATTTGTATTTTCGTTTATACATAACGAAATATTACAAATATAATAATGTTAAAATAATGATTTTATATTATTAAGGGCTCTTAAGCAGAAATAAGAAAATGTTTGAAAAAAAATCTATAGGAATTGGGCCTAGAACACAAAAAATAAGTAAAATGTACGACTACTATAATATTATGTTAATAGAACCTTAGTAAACAATAAAAAATTGTATTTATTAAATTTGTTGAGTATAATTATATTAAATTTGTTATTATATTCATATCATTTTACTAGTTTTTAAATAATTTAATAATATTGCAACCAATATAAAAGAATTAGAAGAATATTTAGAAGAACCTGTTCATATAGAAGCAGAGGAATTAAAATAACAAGAAATGACTAATAAAGATAGGAATTATTATTTTGATATGGCAATAAATTACGTAAGAGAATATGTAAAAAAGAAAGAGGGAATAGAGTGGACTGGTCAAGATAGACCAAGATATATGCACATTCTAAAAAATGATAAAAAATTTCATGTTTTTGTTTGTTTCAGATATGGACTTATAATTGATTATGATAGTAATACTGATGAATTAGAAATTAACGAAGTAAAAGACACTGGTGGTCACAGATATACACATGACGAACTTGTGTTTCTTAAATCTAGTGTTGATAGATTTGGTAGTCTGAAGGAATTTCTTAAGGTCTATAAAGAATTCAAATTCCAACATCCAAACATAAAAAATATTGGAGAATTAAACAAAGAATTTAGAAAAAAATTCAGTATTCCTGCGATAATTCCTATTTCTAGCGACTTATATAATTTGATCAAAAGTAAATGATACATCTAGATATAAGCTTGACTAACACTATTTTCAATTATGAACTATGCAATTATGTCTGTGTTATGAGTTCATTTGATTCTTCTCAACTTACACATCTTGAAGAATCCAATAAATTCTATTTTAAAAATATGACTAGGAATAGTAAATTACCTACTGATTCAACCGTTAGAATAATTAATATTTAACTTTTCTAAAACACCAACCAAAACCAAATATTTATAATTCCTTAGAATTATTTTCTGGTCTAGTAAAATAATGTTCAAATGAAATATGAATTATTCTTTAATATAGTAACAGAAATAACGCTTAGCGGTTCTTAATTCCATATTGTAAAAAAACACTTGATTGAAGGAAAACCTGAGAAATGTGAGACAAGAATAAAGAAACTTCGAATTTATTAGATATAATAATCAATCTATATTACGACAATAAAATAAGTTATTTACTTAGTTATCAATTCATTAATTAATTTTTAAACCAATTGACATAGTATCATCTTCTGGAGAATAGCCTTGATTTGTTTGATAGGTGACTTTCTGTACGTCAATAAATGGAACTCATGACCCTTGTTGAGCCACAATTATATATTCATCATTTATCAAAATTTGAATCGTGATTATTACTACTATAGTGATTATTATTATGAACAGTATTCCTGATATTATTTTGAACCTATTCATATTTTTCTCATTATTTAAGTAAATAACATACTATAAGTGAATAGCATACTATATAGAACTTTTTTATGATATATTATAAACAACTAATCAGTAAGTAGAGCATAATTCACTAATCACTATCCTTATGATCTAAATTATCGATAAACTTATTCTATTTACTTAACTTCTCATCCAAGTATTCATTAATAATCTTCGCTTTCAGAAAAAATTAATGGATCAAACTATATCAAGAAAAATGTT
Organism: Nitrososphaerales archaeon; assembly: GCA_032155045.1. Lineage (GTDB taxonomy): Archaea > Thermoproteota > Nitrososphaeria > Nitrososphaerales > Nitrososphaeraceae > TH1177. The sequence goes on along the minus strand of JALDXL010000112.1, from coordinate 3,517 downwards.
ACTAGAAATATACAATAGTTTGGTTTCTATATTTTTAAGCAATAGAGATATGCCTAATAAAGTATTAAGATTAGTAGTAAATTAATATCCAAATTTGATAGGAGTAAGATGAGAACTATAACATCATTTGTTTCAATTGATACAACAATACAGATAATTATTACTGCCCATCAAAATTGTCTCTAATCTTTAAATAAAATATTTATCATAGTCTACTGATCATAGGTGAATATGTTAAATCCTCCCGGAGAATATTGTCTTGTATGTAACCTAATTCCTTCTCCGGTCAAGTCCATGTATGGGATTATTATTGTATGATTGTTTTTTACCAATTTTTGAAGATAGATCAATCACAGTCAGATTTTCTGGATATTATCGATGACTTGTTGCCTTTTTCTTTGATTTTTGAATGTAGTTGATTATACAAATTCAAATATTGATCATGCTTTCGTTCAATGTCTGAAAGTTTCTCCATTATCTCTTCTAACAAAATCATTCCTCTTTTTCTTTTTTTCTTTCGAAACCTTCAATTTTTTCTTGTAAAAATTATTTGTAATAGTAAATAAAAAAATTACAATTATGGAAATTCCAAAACCCATATATAAAATTGCTACAGCTCTACCTAGTTTTGTAACAGGAACTATATCTCCATATACTACAGTAGTAACAGTAGAAATACACCACCATAATGAGTTTTCTAAATAATTGATCTCTGAATCAGGTCGATTATATTCCAGAATATACATTAAGAATGTTCCTAATAATATTACCCCAATTGAAAGGAGAATTAATTTTATTATTGCATTCATAAATGAAATTTAACGGCTAGTATAATAATTGTTTGATTAAACTACCATTTATTCTACACAAAATAGTTAATTATTAACAAAATAGAAAGAAGAAAGGGGAAAAAGCTGATCAACTAAAAACCCCTTCTCCTTCCTTACTTCAAGAACCACTTCAATCTTACTAGCAGCATTGTGGTGGTCATAGCAATTTGGTCAAATATCTTCATTGAATAAGCCGAGCATAAATGATTATAATATATTATTGTATGTAGATATATGTAAAAATTTAATAAACCACAGTCTTCATTCATACGCAATAATGGTAATATTTAGTGTTGAAGACTGTGATGTTTATGCTTATTGACTGGGTTACTGAAGTTGATATATGCAAATATATTAAGATTATATGTACACTGCAGTACAGAATATTACAGTTAATTATAACTGTAATCCAAAAATATTTCAACATAATAAAATTAAAAAACCATAGTCTCTATTGATTTGCCTACACCTTAAATAGAGAACTATGGTTGATTATGCCTAATTGGTTTAGTACATACACAATATACCAAAGTATATTAAGTTTGTATTTACAACGCAATATTTTGTATTACAAATGTAACGTATACAGATGTAAGGAATATTAAAAAGAAATTTTAAGCTTAATTAAATCTGTAATCCATAATCTTCCAATACTATTTTTTGGTTACTACGACTGGATATCATTATAGAAACTATATTTTTTTAGTTCTTTATATATGAAGAAATTGATAAATCATATATTTCAGCAAATTTAATAAATATCATACCAGCTACTTCATGATTAACAGTTTAAATTTCTCTCGAATTATATAAACAAATATTTGCTTAACTTGCTCAAAAAAAATTTCACATCAACCATGATGAAGGGTTACGAGAAATTATAGGATTTATTGCGATAGAAGAAGCAACGAAAATTATGAACGAATGAAGCGATGAATAAAAAAGAAAGAAATTGAGGAAATATCTTTAGCAGAGGATAGAAGTCAAGATTATGCGCTACAATAACAAAAATTAGTCTATATTTAAACTATTAAGAGACGCTAGTGGCTCATAGTAGCGTTACTAAAAAATACTCCTTGTACTAGGAAAAAAATATTATAATTTATCTTAAAGTTTTATAAACAATAGAGATCTCCTGTGTGGTACTCTAATGAGTTGAACACACAATATCTCTGAGAATGATTCACATGCATGGTTATTACACCGTTCGTTCTCCGGATTATTTAATTATCATATTCTGCTAAAATTCATGTTTGTTTAAACTTTATCAATAAATGTACCCTAATCTATAGATAATAGATCAGACCAGATAGAAACCGTTTTAAAATAATAAAGTTAAAAGGAGCGAATATTAATATTAAAGAGAAATGTTCCCTATAAAACGAATAGAACAATCACACTATGAACTGAATAATTATTATTCTCAAATTATTGCATTTCAAGATAAAGATTTAAAATATCAAGAAATTGTACTCAAATTTTCAAAGATTCTGTCAGAATTAGATGAAGTTATAGAAAATATGAGAAAATATAATAATAATAATATAAATAACCAAATAATCAATTTAAATAAATAACTATTGTAATACAATTTTCCTCCTTTGTATATTTCACAACATACCATCACTTGTAAATTATTGATATCTGAACTAATAGAAAAACTGCCTGCTACTTATTTTCATATCTAAAAAACAATCTTTGAAATCTTCAGCAATCGTATTATTTTTTATGCATAGACATTCCATTAAGATCTGAAAATATTAAAAATATTAATCAAAATAAAATATTTTTCACAGTAGTAATCAATAGAGTATTCTAATAAAGTTATAGATTATTTTCGCTATACAATATATAATTTTAAATATTTTTATATCGTATATATTATACACAAAATCTAATTGCTCTCCCATAGCCTTCTAGTTGACTATTGGGTTGATTTGTTTTCCATAACAGCGGACTATGTAATGATAAATTATAAAAAATTACTATAATAGATTAGTATGAAAAATTATATACAACTATCAGACCAAAAGACAAGGAAAAAGCTGATTTAATTCATTATTCAAATTTTCTATAATATCATGGTGTAAATAATATCATATTTAACTATTTTACCAAGAAGTAACCTACCTACAGACACTATGACTACTGGACCGTAATTGGTTTCCATAGAATGAAAAGAAGTAAAATGAATTAAAGTTTCTTCCTTTCTTCTACTTTCTCTTATGTTACTTTTATTGTTCAAAAGTATCACATTATCATGAACTACTGCAATGATATTACTTTGAATAACACCCGTTTTAGCTACGATGTTAGTCACAGTTTCGTGAAGAGGAATATGAATTTATTGTTTATACAATAAGGTATGAAAAATTTTGTTAATGGTAATGATCTAGAAAAAAACTGATTCCACATAAATTAAACTGATAATTCTCGCTAGACTCTTTTTTAAAAATATGACTTCAATATGTATTCAAGATATAGCAATATTTTTGTAATTTTTTTATAATTGAAAGCAAAGTATCATCCTCAACACAAGGTCATATAAATATTCAAGATAGTTTGTGATTTACTTATATTTTGAAAAGCAATCTAACAAAATGTTTGAACGACTCTTATTGATCAATATACATTTACAACATCCGAAAATGTTTTGAATTGAATATATAAAAATTAGATATTAAAAG
>JALDXL010000111.1:0-7093 GCA_032155045.1 Nitrososphaerales archaeon | reverse complement strand
TAAGTTTTATTTTTCCTGATATTCCCTCATTAAATGAATCTGCAGTTTCGCGAACAATATCTTGAAATGATTTGGTAAAATTTTTATTATAACTATTATTAAAAGTTGTATTATTTTTATCAAGACTTAGTGCTGCTATCCAATAAGAATCATAAGCTAATGCAGAATATGTTATCGAAATTACTTCATGTAATTGTTTTTCTAACACTTCTTTCAAATCATGTAGTTTCTTTGACTCACCATCTATGGAATATAAAGGATTAGAAAGATTTATTTTCATTGCAAACAATGCTGAATCAACATTTTTAGTTATTTGATGATTTTGCGCTATTTTATCATTACCATACCATCTTACTTTACCTAGGTTTTCATAAAGGGTTGATTGGATTAAAATAGGTGTTATCTCATCAAACGATATTATATATACACCTACAGAATTAGCACCATATTTTTTTATTGCATTAGAGACTATTGAATTTAATTTTTCTAATTCTTGATTCCACATTAGGAAATTTATTCTATGTAAACTGGTGGCAAATTTGCCTGTATAAGGTTTATAATTAATACCATCTTCTACTTCTCCTCCTAGTTTTTCAAAATAAAATTTAGTAGATTTATAGAGCTCATTTCCATATAAACCTCCTCTCCAGATAGGAACAATAACTTTTATGCCATCCTTAATCATTCTTTCTGCAACGATTTTTCCTTGATGTGTATCATCAGGAACTAATCGGAAAAGATTATCTCCTTCAATAGAAAGTGATGATGAAGTACTGGAGTAACTAATAAGTGTAATATTATTAGCATCAGCGTATACTTTGGCAGGATAAACTGTATTACCGACAGCGGGTCCTACAATAATATTTACACCATTTTCATGTAATTTTTTTATTGCCACAAGACTTTCTTCTGGACTTGTCTTTGAATTAGCCATTAATAGATTGAAATGTGATGAAGAATTCAGTTCTACAAAATATTTGTTTACATCATATTCTGCTTTTTCTAATGCTACCTTGACAGATTTACCAATTGATGAAAAGGAACCAGTATATGGCAAAATAGCTCCAATAACAAAATCCTTTCTATTATGTTCATTATACGTCGGTGAAGAGAGTTGAGGAAAAGAAGAACTTTTTTTTATAAAAAACTCCTTACCTTGATCAACACTATAAATATTTGTATAATAAAATCCAGTAAGTATTAGAAAGGATATTAAGATGATTGAACTGAATAGAATCTTTTTGTAAGTTTTATTTCCTCTTATTTTTGTTAAACTTTTGTAAATAAGATCCTTTGATTGCCATTTGATATAATACCTAAGATACCATATAAGACCAGCTGCAATTAACAGATAATGTGCAGACAATAATAATGCAGATATCCATAATTGCTCAACAAATGCAGTTAAAACAATAATGGCAAACCAACTATCACCTACAACTATTGCTAAAAATCCAATCAATTCACAGATCCAAGGAATAAAATGATGTTTTTCATTCTTTATCTTGAGGAGAATCATCAGTGCAAGGACAGTTAGAATAGAATTTAATGTAGGATATGCTAAAGTGACAACAAAAAGCATAAGACCTCTGAAATTTGATATATCTGTAAGGTCTAGAGTCAAGTTTAATATGTATATCAAAAATAAACCTGTACCTGAAATTATTAAAATTAGAGTTTTTTTGTTTGTAATGTGACCAAGTTTTTTATATATACTTATCAATCTATAAATGAGAAATCCATACGCAGACATCAGGAATAAATCTGCTAAAGAAGGTACAGGGGATACAATATCCAGTACTACCTCATAATAGGCCCATATTATATTAGCTATAAACCAGAAAATTAAACCAAGTGTTAGAAGTATATCAGTTTTATCTCTATCATTGCTATCTTTATTTTTAAGTAGAATCATTGCAGAAAGTCCTGCAGCTGTAAGAGAATTTATTATCAATATCCAATTTGAATAGATTATTTTATTGTCGGGGTCTGCAAAAATAATAATAGAATTCCCTAGAACTATTGTGATAATTACACCTATAAAAAAATATAGAGTAACCTTCAATTATTTTCTTTTAAACCAATAATGTAGATTCACAGAAACTTCAGGAACATCAACATCAACTAAAAAAATAAATAACATAGAACATCCTAGAAATAAAAATAAAAATAAAAATATTTTAGTACCGACAATCGATTTTCCACAGTATAATCATATTTCAAGTTTGTTTAATTTTGGCTTTTATCTTTTCCTGCATTTCAGGATTCATCACATATTCACGAGTGTAACCGTGTTCCTTAATTGCATGTTCGACTAAACTATTCATTAATTCTTCTTCTGTTTCGCCAGTTCCTCTAAAATTACAGTTTACTCCAACATCCTTACATGAAACAGATAACATTATAAAGATTATGATTGCGGCATATTTAAGTTCTTGTCTTATGATAATAATTAATTAGAAAAAGGATTGTGAATTTCTATCAAATATCTATTTTTTTATCATATTATTTGAACTACATAATTGTTTTAAAAACAGTTTACTATTATAATTCAAAAATTAAAAGAAAAATAATTGAAAGATTTTATTAAGATAAGATCGTTCCTTTAAATTCATCCGCTATCTTTTTCTCTACGAGGTTGGATCCTATTCCAGTTATTTCTACTATTAGGATATAGTCACCATCAGGAAAATTTTCTCTAATATGATAAGTACCAGTAATAGGATCACTAAAATCAGGACCATAAATCAAAGGTTCATCCAAGTTGCTTGATAAAAGCTCGAATTGAAAGTCACTGCCTTTTACAAAAAACGATTGTGAAAAAACTGCTTTTTTTAATTGACTATTGTACATATGTACGTTATAAGTCACAGTTGTGTTCTTATCTGTCTTTATTGATGTAGGCTGTATATTAAATAAAATTCTATCAGTGTCAGTTGTATTAAACATCCAATCATTATTTTGAGATATATTATCTAGTTCACCCATACTTGTACCAGTACTAATTTTAAAATTTTTTCCTTGTTTATTTGAATCACTTACATAGACTGAGCCTACCATCCATGGATGAATTTCACAATGATATGCTTCTATACCCGGTTGATCAAATGTATGTTGAAAAGACGACGAATAAGGGATAATTCCAGAATTGAATAGGGTTCCAGAATTGGAAGCTCCTGGTGCGCCGCTCGTAACGGTATGAATTTGTTCAGGGTCGCTATTATACCAAGAAACAGTTGTATCCATAGGTATTGCTATCTTTAAAGGATAGAAATGTTGAAATTTGTAACTTACTCCAGAACCTGTAGTAATTTCAATCATATATGTTGGTAATAGTTTACTATGAGTTGGAGTTACCTGACTAAGAGAAGACAGTGATGATGACAATGATGAGGATTTATTTTCTAAATCTGCAAAGATATCTGAAGGATTAAAAAAAAGAATACTAATGCTAACTAAAATAATCAGTAAAAATGATAAAGTTAAAAACTTTAACATTATGTTTATTATTAATGATATTATTTAAAAACTTTAGGGTTACAATGTAATATATGTAATTTATCTTAATTTTTTCAATTTTAGATTAAATCAAATACTAGTTATTATATCATTTCGTTAAGAAAAAATTGTAAGCCAATTTTGATTTAGAACTATAATTTATATTAAAAACAGATGATATACCTCCAAACCATTCAATAAATTGGACCAATATAGTATTATGTGAAAGATAATAAGAATGCTGTAGGTAGCCAGTACTATACTTTTGTAGTATATAACATAGTCATATTATATATACAATATTTAAGTACATGAATTAATAAATACTTGTGTACTGATCATACCTACATATCACGTTCTACCTGCTCTAAGTAATTCGATTCATAAATTAAGCTAAATTGATTGTACTCTATTATAATTAATGCAACTCGCTTATCTCCCTGTGATTTCTCTAATTGTTTTTTCATCTATAGTAGTAGGCTTCACATTAGGAAGGTTTTTACAAATAACAACTTCTTTTACTTCTTTATCTTTAAATAACATCTTAAGATCATCAGGTATATCACTAATATCATTATCTGTTCCAATATATGCTATTTTTTCAGGATTTTTTTCTAAATATTCAGCTAGCATTGGCCATTTTAATGATAATATTACCCATAATGCTAATTGTTCAAAATCCACCTTGTTGCTACTTCTCATTATTTCCGTAGTTCTCAATAATTCATATGTGTTAGCTACTTTTTTCATAAACCGTGGATTTGCATCAATCAAAGGTGCGAAATGCCGCAATTTATGTTGTATGTCTTTGGTGACATTAGCATTAGAATATTGCAATACCGCCGCACTGCGTAAAGCTATATTATCAATTACATTATAAGAAGTATTTTTTAATGTATCTTGAATATCCTTTTCGGTTTTTTTTCCCACAAATTTTTCTCTAGCTTTATTTACGGCGTCTTCTAAAGATTGGTGCAACTGATCTAAGGATTTTGTTAATAGTTGACTCCAATATATCTTCTGTAAGTCCGGATCTATTGGAGGAATAGAAACAGTCAATTGAAAAACTTTATCTAAAAACAGATAACGTAAAGGTTTGCCAGGTTCACTAATAGCAGCATTGAAAATACTATAGGTTTTTTCATAGCTAGAATACAACCATCTTTTATCTGCAGAAATAACAAAAATGATATTTTTCTCTTTAAATAAAGTTTGAATGCTTTCTATAAATTCAACTACATAATCTTCTTTACATCGATCGAGATCATCAATAAATACAATTATTGGATGTTCTTTTGTTTTGTCTATTATACTATTGAAATGACCTTTTATTTTTTCAATAGGTCCATCAATAGAATAAAGAACATTTTTAACATCCTTTTCCGATCCTGGAAACAATGAATTTTTTATTCCATAGATTCCAGTAATAAGAGATGATATCATAGTAACAATAGCTCCAACATTTTTTTCTAAGAAACTATAAAAAGGACTATTAAAATTGTTATTAGAATTCGTGTCTAATGTTGAAGTATTAGTATCAAATGCACCAGATAAAAATCCTAAACCTAAAAAAAACAAGATAAAGGTTAAAATAAATAAGACAGTTGACCATTTACCAGTTCGTATTCTCCAAAAAATATCAAAAAACTTAATAAATGCGGCTTTTGTTTTAAACCCGTACCTCCATAGCTTATTAGGTATTTCCTTACATATTGTATCCATTAATAACCACCAAGACTTTTCTAACCTGTGATGTTGCCAAGCATTAAATTCAATTACAATCCATTTAGGATTTTTCTGTTTCGTATCCGATTCTATATTCGTATTACTTTGTACTAGTGATTGAGAATCTTTGTGATCTATAGACGTTGCCTCCTTCGATTTTTCTAATTGTATTCTTAACAAATTGAGAAATGATGTTTTTCCAGAACCCCAAGGCCCATCAACATTTATAATAAACGCCCCATTATTCATATTTGACTCCCAAACAACGTTTAATTTTGTTGCTAACGCTTCAGCAAAAACTTTTCTATTTAATAAATCAATACTTGTTGGGAAATCATTTTGTAGAGGAACTTCCTTATTAATTGGGTTTTCATTTATTTCATTTTCTAATTTTTCTTTATTACTTTCATTATCAATAGTTGTTAATGATTCATTATCCTTAATACCAGAATGTTGTAAATATTTTGTAAGATGATCATAAACAAGCTCTTTAAATTGTTCTAATCCATTGTAATTCCATAATAAACTTTCTTTTTGAAGAGTTTTTTTGAATTCCGAAACATATTTTTGTTGCTGAGTTTCTTTAATATTTATGGGAAAGTAATGTTTTTGATTAAAATATGTTAGAATGAGAGGCCTTTTCTTTTGTTTCCACAGTTTTGATATTTTATTAAACTCATATTCTATTCCTTGTTCACCATCTTTTGTAGTTGCACCTAATCTTGTCCAAAAAATATAGATAAAAATATCACAATCTTCTATTCTAGACGTAGAATAAACTAAATCTGGTGATCCATCAACATGAAAGTATGAATAAGAATCTGTATCCCACCACATTACTTTTAAAACTAAACCCAGATCTTCTGCACTGGTACGATTTATTCTTTCAATTATTTTATATAAAGCATCTAGCTCCATTTTTACATCAGTTGTTGATGCCACAATTACTTTTAGTTGTTTTAAAATTGTCATTTTTTTATTTTCTCTTTCTATTTTGACTTTATCATTATAATATGAAAGCTTTTCTGATTATGAATAATCTATGAAATAATAATATTATGATTCTTCTAAGATTTATTTTTCAAAATGAAAGTATATTTATAATTTATCTTTTTGAGGTAACTAAAATTAAATACCACTTTATCAACCTCAATTATATTTCAAATTTGACGAGATCAGAATCAATCTATAAAAATAATTGGGTGCATTAACTTTTACAAAAACTTAATTAAAAATAATTCAAGTGTAGGAGTTTAAGAAAATGAAAAGATAATCAACAAAAAAGTAAATCCTCAGTTATTCTAGTCTTAATTTTATGTTATAATGATTCAATAAATATATATTATTAAAATATCTTATATTTTTTTAATATAATAATATTATATTAAATAGTAAATATTATTATCTTTATAAAACGTAGTATCTTATTTTATAAAATAAATGTTTTAAAATATCTTATTTACTTTGTTTATAAAATAACAATAAATAAAATAGTAGCTAATCAACCTTCGAATTTCAAATATATAGTATCATTTCTTATATTACATTGAACAATAAATTTACTTTATTAAAAAAAAGTAGTACAATATTATTAGCAACTGTACTAGTAATAGGATTTATTGGAATATCTTCCCCATCTAGTATTTTTGCACAATATTATGACGACGACTATGAATCACAATACAGTCAATATTATGACGACGATTATGAAAAAAGTTATGAAAAATACATGAAAGATGATAATCCCAAAGTTAGTATCAAAAAAATAAATATTAACTGCGATAATAGTAATAGAAATCCATCAGATAATAATGTAGACAGAAGTAATGCATTTGACTTACCTAATGGAGATTCACAATCAGGTCAAGAT
>JALDXL010000110.1:0-7123 GCA_032155045.1 Nitrososphaerales archaeon | reverse complement strand
ATATGATGGATAAAGATAAGGAATATTAGATTAAATAATTCTATATTTTTTATTGGTAAAGAATTTTTTTTTGTTAAAATAAATCTGTATGTACTATGAAAATAAAAACTTGCAAACCAAAGTAAACTAAACTAAAATAAACTAAACTAAAATAAACTATCTAAACGAAACTTTGGCTTGTTTCGATGGTTTTTTATTTTTATTGAGCTAATGATACGATGATATATAAATTAAGATTTCTAATCATCTTATGAGTATAAAATGAAAGAATCATTTCTTGAGGCACTGAAAAATAGAGTATTGCTATTTGACGGAGCAATGGGTACTGAAATTCAAAAATTAAATCCACAACCTCAAGACTTTCCTAATAATAAAGACGGTTTTAATGATGGTTTAATATTGAGTAGACCTGAGTGGATAAAACAAATTCACCGCAGCTACCTAAAAGCAGGAGCAGATTGTATTGAAACGAACACATTTGGGAGTAACAAATTCAAATTAGATGAATATGGTTTTGGAGATCAAACAATAAATTTTAACAAATCTGCGGCGATATTGGCTAGAGAAGTATGCGATGAGTTTCAGAATAAGTCTCATTTCGTAATTGGTTCAATGGGACCTTCTGGTTTCCTTCCAAGTTCAAATGATCCTGATCTCGGTCAAAAACCTTTAGATGAGATAGTAAATGCTTTTGCTTTACAAGCAGAAGGTTTGATTCTTGGAGGAGTTGATGCACTTTTAATTGAAACAAGCCAAGATATTCTAGAAGTAAAACTTGTAATAGAGGCTTGTCATATTGCAATCAAGAAAACTAAAAAAGAAATACCTATCATAGCAAATATAACATTGGATCAATATGGTAAGATGCTTCTTGGAACTAATGTCCAGTCTGCTTATACTACTGTATCTGATATGGGTATCGATATTTTTGGTCTGAATTGCTCTACAGGGCCTGATGAAATGACTTCTAGCGTAATATGGTTAGATGACCAACTAGAACTGCCTATTCTGGTCGTTCCTAACGCTGGTATGCCTCACAATGAAGGTGGTAAAGCTGTTTATAAAATGACACCAGAACAACTATCAAAGAAACTTGAAGAATTTATAATAAAGTACAAAAACATAAAGATAATAGGAGGTTGTTGTGGAACCTCTCCAGAACATATTGCAGAACTACGTAAGATAATTGATAAACATTAAAATTAATAAATAAATAATCTAACTTTATTTATTATATCAGGAAAATTTTGAATCCATGACTGTACTGATTTTCCTGTTGTTATATTTAAAATATGATAAATGACAAAAAAAATCGAGCAAAGAATGAGAGATAGAATGGCCAAAATTCCAAGAATTAGTTCAGCACTAAAGTCTGTTGATATCCAACAAAGTCCTCCTCCATTGATCATTGGAGAGAGAGTCAACAGTCAAGGCTCGAGAAAAGCAAAGGAGATGGTCCTTAAAGATGATTTTGAAGGTCTTCTCAATCTAGCTAGAAGTCAAGTTGAGGACGGAGCACATTGTTTGGATATATGTGTAGCAACTACAGAGCGATCTGATGAACTGGATTTCATGTGTAAACTTGTAAAACGACTTTGTTTAGAAATCGATGCTCCTTTAGTGATAGATTCGACAGACCCTATAGTTGTCGAGGCAGCGATTAGACAAATTCCAGGAAGACCAGTTATCAATTCAATCAACTTGGAAGGTGATGGAAGTAGATTTCATTTGTTATCTCCAATTATGGCCAAGTATGGAGTTCCAGCAATTGCTATGTGCATCGGACCCAATGGGATGGCAAAAACTCCAAAAGAAAAATTGGAAACGGCTCAACTGTTATTTGAATCAGGTAAAAAATATGGACTACAACCTTGGCAATATATATTCGATGTTCTAACTTTTACTTTGGCTACAGGACAAGAAGAATTTCTTGATTCTGCAAAAAATACTTTAGAAGGAATTAAATTAGTAAAAGAAAATCTTCCAGGTTGTTTTACAACATTAGGATTAAGTAACGTTAGTTTTGGTCTCCCACCTCGTGCTAGAAAAATAATTAATTCTGTATTTTTATATCATGCTATAAAAGCAGGATTAGATTCTGTAATAATCAATCCAAAGGACATCATTGCCTATACTGATATTGGCCAACAAGAGAGAAAATTAGCAGAAAATTTGATTTTTAATCTCAGAAATACAGCTTTATCAGAATTAATTTCTTATTATGAAAATGAACTTAATACTAATCAGACTTTAACATCGTCAGCAAAAAGGTCTAACGGAATCTCCACACTTGAGATCGATCCAACTTGGAAATTTGATAAAAAATGTTATTATAGAATAGTAAATCGACTTCGAGAAGGAATAGAAAAGGATGTTTTAGGCGCAATATTAGATAATGTAAAACATAACAATAACATTAAAAATAAAAATACAGTAGAAGACAAAATCGAATTATCCTCTTCAAACAGAAAATTAGATTCAGACATCTCATTCAGCGATATTCTTTCTCTTTCGTCCAAAGAAGAATTACATGATGCTGCAGTAAAAACTCTCAACGAAACACTACTTCCAGCAATGAAGGAGGTAGGTGATAAATTTGGTGCTGGTGAAATAATTCTTCCTTTTGTTCTCAAGTCAGCAGAATGCATGAAAGCAGCAGTTGCTGAATTAGAAAAATATCTTATTAAACAAAAGGATGTTTCTAAAGGAAAAATTGTATTATGTACTGTATATGGTGATGTTCATGATATAGGAAAAAATCTAGTTAAGACAATTCTCACAAATAATGGATATTCTGTGTATGATCTGGGTAAGCAAGTGCCCTTGCAAACAATTGTTAATAAAATCAGTGAAGTAGATGCTAATGCAGTAGGCTTATCCGCTTTACTTGTTTCTACATCAAAGCAAATGCAAATATTTGTAGAATACGCAAGGGAACATAATATTCAAATTCCTATACTTTGTGGTGGAGCCGCTATAAATAGTAATTATATCAATCGAATAGCAAAGGATGGAGGTTTATATGATTCAGGTGTATTTTATTGTAAAACTGCTTTTGATGGATTAAATGTAATGAATAAATTAATGTCTAATGATAAGAATCAATTTGTTTCAAAATGGAAAGAAAAAGTAGAATTATGGAAAGAATTCAAACCATCATCCTCATCAGTAAGTGTCTCACAAACGACAAAACATAGTGGCATTAAACCTGTGCTCTCGCCTCCAATACCACCTAACTCAAAGGTTCAAATTAGACTAGGACCAGAGAACATAAATTTGAAAGAAGTTTGGGAGTTTATAAATAAAAAATCTCTTTTTACTTTATCCTGGAGTTTTCGAGGAAAAGCTGCCTCAGGATTATCCCAAGAATCAGAAAAATTACTTGTAGAATGGAAAAAAAGGGTTATTGATGAGCAACTTTTTTCACCAAGAGTAGTCTATGGTTACTTCCCATGTCATAATCGAAATAATAAACTTGTTGTAGAATCTCCAAACGGCAAAGAAATTATCTTCGATTTTCCACGTTCGACTAAAGGACGAAATTTGTGTTTGACTGATTATTTTGGAGAAAATGATATTGTTGCATTTCAATCAGTTACCGTAGGCAATAAAACATCTCGTATAATTGAAAAATGGAATGAAGAAAACAAATATACTGATGCATACTACCTTCATGGCCTAGCTGTTGAAACAGCTGAAGCGTTAGCTGATTGGACAAATTCTTTGATTAGAAAGGAATTAAAAATTGATTCAAAAAGAGGATTACGATATAGTTGGGGATATCCAAGCTGTCCTGATATTACTCAACATAGGTTGGTATGGGAACTATTGGACCCTTCAAAGTCTGATATGACTTTAACAGAAGCTGGACAAATTATCCCTGATCATTCCACTGCTGCAATATTCATTCATCATCCTGAAGCTGAATATTTTACACTCTAATTTTTTGCAAGAACTTAATTTTTGCTTTAACTCAATTTGCAATCTAATATTTTTAGATATGGTTGAAAAGTATCATCATTATCAGTATTATAATAGTAAAAAGCGATAGATGTATAAAATAATCCATTAGAATTATATGATAATAATTTCATGTCAATTAGTGATTTTGTACTAGCATGTTCCATAGATGATTCTCCTGGATATTTTACGTACGATAATAATGATACTATGTTGATTATTCAATCAAAATCAAGTGCTATTTCTAATCAATCCGATTTTAATTATATTGAGCCTTATATTGAATTAATCATATCCCATGAATCTCTACATTTTATAATAAAAATGCTAGAAAGTTCCATTGTGTCAGAAAAATTAGATGATCTTGAGATAATGGTTAATAGAAATTCAAAAAACTATCAAGTAACAGTGAACAATATGTTGTTTGCTTCTGACAACTCAGGTCTAGTGCTAGAGTAAGTAATTTAATCATTTTTCAATCTTACAACTATTCTTCATTTCACGAGCAAACATAGTTAGTGTATTTAACAATGTCTCTCTATTCTTTATTTCTTTGATTTTTTTTACTATCGCGCTACCCACAATGGTACCATCAGCACCAGCCTCGATCATGTACCTTACATGCTGTGGATTACTTATTCCAAATCCTATAGCCAAAGGAAGATCCTTTGTAATTACTTTCTTTACTTTTTTTAACGATTGTGTAGTGTATTCATCAAAGTTACTTCGTTCTCCGGTTGTGCCATAAACCGATATAACGTATAAAAAACCAGTGGAGTATTTACTAATTATCTTTATTCTTTTTTCAGAAGTATTAGGCGATACTAAAAATATTGTCGACATTCCTAATCTTTTTACTGTATCCACATATTCTTTTGATTCCTCTATTGGTATATCTGGAATTATGAACCCATCAATACCGCTATCTTTTGCTTGCTGTGCAAATCTGTTATATCCTCTTCTAAATAAGATATTCGAATATGTCATTATTATTAGAGGAATATCTGGAAATTTTTTTCTTATTCTTGAGGCTAAATCTAAACACATATCCGGACTAGTACCAGCTATCAATGAATTATGGATAGCATCCTGTATAGTTGAACCATCAGCAATAGGATCAGAGAACGGGATTCCGATTTCTATAATATCCGCTCCACCAGTAATCAAAGAAATAATGATATCTTCAGATACCCTGATATCTGGATAACCTGCAACTACATAACATATAAGAGCTTTTTCGTTCACAGACTTTAATTCCTTGAACTTTTTATCTATTCTATTGATCTCTCTTGATTTAGAAAGATTTTTTGCCTTGTTCATTTTTAATCCCTTATTCCATTAATGTAATTGTGTACTACTTCGACATCCTTGTCCCCTCTACCAGACAATGTGATAACTATATTTTCTGATTTTTTCATTTTTTTAGCAAGCTTTATACCATAACTTACTGCGTGAGCAGATTCTAAGGCAGGAATTATTCCCTCTTTTTCCGAAAGGAGTATGAAGGCTTTAATTGCCTCTTCATCTGTACACGATTTATATGTCACTCTTTTTTTCTCCTTCAAAAAACAATGTTCTGGTCCTACACCTGGATAGTCTAGTCCAGCACTAACACTATGAGTTTCAATTATCTGCCCCATGTTATCTTGTAATAGGTAAGTTTGCATTCCATGCAGAATCCCAATTGAACCTGCTGACAACGTTGCAGAATGTTTACCTGTTTTTAAACCACTGCCTTCTGCCTCAATGCCATAAAGAGCTACTTTCTGGTCACGTATGAATGGATAAAATGAGCCAATAGCATTACTGCCGCCACCTACACATGCAACGATGGCATCTGGTAAATTGCCTTTCAAAATTTTTCTCATTTGTTGTTTTATTTCTTTACCAATTATACTTTGAAAATCTCTAACGATCATTGGATAAGGATGTGGACCTACAACAGATCCAATCACATAATATGTATTTTCTACATTAGTTATCCAGTCTCTCAATGCTTGGTTGATCGCATCTTTCAGAGTTTTTGAACCTGAATGTACTGGGTGAACCTTAGCACCTAATAATTTCATTCTAAAAACATTGAGTTTCTGTCTTTCAGTATCTTTTAATCCCATATAGATTTCACAATTCAGACCTAGAACTGCTGATGCAAGGGCAGTACCAACTCCATGCTGACCAGCACCAGTCTCTGCAATTATTCTTTTTTTGCCCATCTTTTTTGCTAGCAAGCACTGACCTATCGTATTATTAGTTTTATGTGCTCCGCCATGAAGAAGATCTTCTCTTTTTAAATAAATTTTGGCGCCATCTGCATATTCTGTAAGATTTTTAGCAAAATAAGTCGGTGTAGGTCTTCCAGCATAATTTTCCAAAAAGTCATTGAGCTGTTTTTGAAAGTTAGGATCATTTTTAAATTTTTGATATGCTTTTTCTAATTCTTCTATAGCCGGGGTTAATGTCTCAGGAATATATTTCCCACCAAAATTACCAAATTTACCATTTAACGGAAAGTTATATTGCATAATATATTCTAAAGAAAATAGATCTAGAATGCTATATGTAATTTATGTTTACTAAAAGGTATAATTATGAAAATGAAAGTTATTTGATTTTTTTTAATAAAAATGAAAATAAATGTATTTTATTATTATATTTTCATGATTTAAATTTTGACTTGGATTATAATAAAGATACATACAAGATCCAAAATGGGGAGATCAATGGGTTAAATTTTAAAAGTGGATTCAATAAATTAAAATAAATGAGATGATTTTACGGAAGTGAAATAAACAAGTCTAAATTTTCGATAGTTTATTTCGATATGAAAATTTCTATTTGTCCAAATAAAAATCCAAAAAAAAACTTTCAAAACCTAAAGTATTTTTCACACGTTTATCGTTATAAAACATAAAATTGTTTTTAACTCAAATATCGGATTATTGTCGATTTTGAGAAGTTATATCTTATTATTATGTTTCCTCTATATTTATACTAATTAAAATATTTGTCTAGCAAAATTACGTCATAAAGAAATAATCATAATAAAATTCAATATGATTAAATGGCAGTATTAACTAATTCTTTAACTTTATTTGAAATATATCCACCTTTTTCCATTATACTTGTCCCAATTAGAAATGAATCTGCTCCTGCATTTCTTAAT
>JALDXL010000109.1:0-7184 GCA_032155045.1 Nitrososphaerales archaeon | reverse complement strand
TCATCTGTCTATTTAACCACAATAGACTTCTTCTTTTTTGTTTTTCGGCATAAATAGATAGGCTAGTATTATTATTGTATTTCCAATGTTTACAATCAATAGCAATAGCAAAATTATTTTTAATACCGATTACATCTAATTGGACCCGTGGTTTAGACAATACAATATTAACTTTGGTATTATAATCGAATAGATTTAGAAGTTCAGAAGTGAAATATTCAAAATCTTTCCATGATAGTAATTTTGAACATTCCTGTATATCACAACCTAGTTCTAACAATAATAACGAGGTCTTAATTCTATCAACGTCTGAAAATGAGAGGGTCTTTTTCCCATTTTTTTCTAACAATAATCCTATTTTATGTTGAAATAAAAATCCTAATAGCTGTTTCAAAACAATTACACTCTCGATTCCTGTTTTTGTTTTGAAATCATTTAGTGTGATTTCATTGTTCATTGATTGAATCGATTTTAGAAGAATATTTGGATGGATATAATCAACCAATTTTTTTAAAACTCCGTATGAAACAATAATAATATTTATTCTTTAGAATAAATATGAATAACTTTACATTCTATTGATTCTAAAATCTTTCTTGGGAGTTTGAATGTTTAGCAATATCTGCTTCAACTCATCGTCAGTTAATGCTCTATTTAGTCTGCCTGTCGATGCGGCATTTATAAGATAGTTCTCCACAGCGGCAGCTAATTCTGGTTTGACGATTCTGACATTGGCGAGTCGTTGTCTAGCAGATGGTTCCAAAAGGACTAGTAATACTCTTTGCCGCATAGCTTCAGCTTCTGCTTCCCTCCGGCGTGCTTCTTCATCGTTAGTATTTGTATTTGGATAAGACATATTTACAGAATTAAGAATATCTACTCAATTCAGGATTTGTTTTTTGTAACTCTTTATGAAGCTCTGTTGCTATTCTATCTACTCGTTTCATTCCATCATCTGAAATTATGCGTCCTTGAGTTTTCTTAACGACATAACCTGAACTTTCCAATTGTTTTAGGCCAGTTCGAATAATCCCTCCGCTAGCATCGATATGATGAGCAAGGTAATAACCTCTTTGTTTATTGCCTCCATATTTGCTCCTCAAGTCTTCAACGCTAATTGGTCCGTGAATATAGACTTTTCGTAATAGTGAAGCGCATCTAATATACCACCAATCTTTGTTTTGTGGAATTTTTTCTGTATGAGGACCTGTCTTTGTGAAAGATGACCACGACGGTGGTTCAATTTTTTTATCATTTTTTAAATACGTTGCTAATTTTTCAATAAATCTATCTGATGGAACATCATAAACTTTAGCCATTACAGTATCAAAATAATTCTCAAACCCCTATAAATCCTTATTCTCGTCAAATGCAACCACAGATTTCTTAAAGTAGCTTTCTATAAACATTATTACATAGCAGACATGTTATTCGTAAAGCTTTGATATTTGATCTACCTATTCTAACTCTACAATTAGATCCTGGAACAATAAATCGTTTACATTTTTTACAAAATAGTTGTCTTACATCATAAGGAAGTTTCAGTCTTACTCTTTTTGCGATTTTTTTTGCGATTTGAGCTTGATTATTGGCTAATTCATAATCATCATCAATTTTTTGAAAAGCAATTTCAATCAATATAGATATTCTTTCTTGTGCCAATAATTTTGCTAATTGTTTTCCCAAAATTACAAATTTTTACTGATAATATCAAAAATAAAAATTTTTTTATTTAGTTAAAATATGTAAATGAGAATTATACAAAATTTTTTAATCAAATATTAAAGACATGAAAAATAAATAATATATTGATATGCCAAATTTCCATAATATTAGCAGAATCCGCAATTGAAATTATACCTAAGGAATTGCGAAATAGTTATTTAATATCAGATTATTTAAAAAAGGTTGGCAAGCCTATGAATGAAGTTTTTCTAGACAAGAGCTATCATTACATCGCTATGAGAGAAGAAAAAATGAATAACAGTTGGAAAAGAGGTAGACCTGATCTTGTTCATTTATGTTTATTGTCAATACTAGCAACGCCTCTTTATATGAAAAATCTAGTAAATGTATATGTACATACTATAGACAATAAAACAATTTTTATTGGTAGACAGGTTCGTTTACCAAAATCATATAAAAGATTTGAGGGATTAATGATAAAATTATTTCAAGAAAAACAAATCAAAGGTAATGAATCTGCCTCCGATAAAGACAGTTATTTATTAAAAATTAAAAATAATATGACTTTGGATAATTTACTGGACAAGGTTATTCGACCTGAAAAAATAATAGGGTTTTCAAGTACAGGTATTTTAAAAAGCATAAAATCTATTGTAAATGAAACTATAGATTTGAAGGAAAAACACATAGCCTATATAATTGGAGGATTTCCTAATGGAGAATTTTCAAAAAATATAAGGGAGAGATTTCACATGACCTACGCTATTACAAATGATCAATTGGAAGCTCATGTGGTAATTTCTAGACTAGCATATGAATGCGAAAATCGTATATCATTGTTATACGGTCACATCTGAGTTTCAAAAGAAAGATTTTTAAAAAGAACTGGAACAATAATTTTTAATATATGAGTCATTTGAAAAAGAATTTCTTTTTCTCCATTTACCTAATTGTATTTTTTTTTATGTTAAATATTTTATTATTGAATTCAATTGATAAAGCTTTTTCTGATGGATTATTCATGGAAAATTTACCTCCAGCTTCTGTAGGCGATAGAGAAGCTAGTCTTTTTACTAAAATTAGTCCTCCTATTTTAACCTCCGATAGCAAAGGAAATACCTTTTTTGAATTAAGGTTATTTGATGCAAAAACTAATGAAACTATTAAATTTGTATCATATTTCATAACAGTCGAAAAAGATGGAAAATTATTAATGAGAGATCTTTTTCAATCCGAACAAGGTCCTTTAAAGTTAAAGATTGATCCAACTAATAGTGAAACTGTTAGTGTCTTTGGTTCTCAAGAACCTTTTCTTGGAGGATGGACTAGTGAGACTGGAGATATCACAATTAGCGGTCCGTTACTTTTAGAAGGGGGGTTATATCACTTTACAATAGAAATATTTGGAATAGATAATCCTAGAAATATATTTAAGCCTGAAAATGCTCCACGGTTTGATTCATGGCTTAGTGTCGGTGATGTATATCATGATGATATTACAGACAATGGCCAAAATTACAATATTACTTTAATATCATATTATGATCAGATTCAAAATTTCAAATACGATTCTCAAAAAAGCAATATGTCTTGGGTAATGCCATTCAATTGGGATTTAAAACGTATTCAAGATAATAATATTTTTGTCCATGAAGAAATAAGGATACCCAAATCATTTACTAAGTTTAGTGAATCAAATTCCTTTGATGCTTTAGTTAATGGCAATCCTTTGATTGGAAGATCAATAGCATTAGATCCATTCACTGAAGAAAATAATTTTATAATCCACTTGTTGATAAATAAGGCAGACATTCTAAAAATAGCTGAAATCGTGAATAATTCTTCAAATATAACGAAAAGCACTCCTGCCAATGAAATGACATTTAGTCTTTCTCCGGCAGAACAGAAGATAGTAGAAACTACATCGGAAGTAGTTTCAGATATCGGTGGTATTCTAGTCAAATTTAAATGGGCTGACCAGATTCTATCCAATCAAGATACAAATTTACAATTAGATTTTTCTGATGCTCTTTCAGCAGAAGAATTAAAGGGAGATATCAAATATGACATTATAGTTTATGACAAGTCTGGTGCAAAAGTTGTCTCAAAACAAGATTTGATCGCAAAAGGCGCAAAAGATTCTCAAAATCTTAAATTTCCAGCAAAAGGAATTTACCAAATAGAAATTCATATAAAAGGTATAACGTATCCTAACACAACTACTCCTGATGAAACAAGAAATGGAATAGCAAGAGGTAGTGTTGTAGTAACTTAATATTCAGTAATTCTCTTATTTTTTCTTTAGATCAAAAATGGTACGTTATTATACTTTATAGCATAGTTAACATACCTATGAAGGTTCAATTTGTTAATCATCTGGTTTGTTTGAACCATTCTGATAGACAAGTTCGTTTAAAATTAAATAACCTATTTGGTGATAATAAAAATGAGTGTATTGAAGGATTTCTATTTTGTGTTGAATGTAATATCAAATATCCAATAATTGAAGGTATAGCAATAGTTGTAAAAAACTTTTCAGAGTATATTCAAGATAGGACAGAGATGTATGGAAAGTGGTTACTATCTTGTACCTCTAAAGAAATGAAAGAATATTTAAAAGATATTGGAAAATCACTACTACTATCAAACAAGTTTAGCAGATATGAGGATGGAGGAATTTGGTATACACCATATAAATGGTACCAACAAGATAATCACAACGAAGACAGGTTAATTAAATCGTTGAAAGGTAATCCAAATCCTAATGAACTATATGATCGTATTGTTAATAGTATAAATCCCAAAATAGACGGAGTTGCTCTCGATATAGGATGCGCAATGGGTAAAACTACCTTACAACTAGCTAAAAAATATTCATTTGTAATAGGAATAGATCTTTCATTTTCCTTTATCAAAGAAGCTCGAAAGTATATGCAAGAACTTAAACAAGGTAATGCAGAATTTTGTGTAGCAGATGCGGAATCACCTCCTTTTCATCCTATGAAATTTGATCTTATAATGGCAATTAATCTGATTGAGTTAGTAAATATAATAAAACTATTATCTTCCTGTCATTGGTTATTAAAACCTCAAAGCGATATTATAATAACAGATCCTTATGATTTCAAAAGAGAAAAGATAGAGAAAGAATATGATGCTAGATCATTTCGAAATCTAGTTAAAGAAAATGGTTTCGAAATAAATGAATCATTTTTGAAAAAGGAAGCATTTATTCCATGGATATTGAAAATAAATGAAAGAACATATCTATACTACTTTGTAGATTTCATTAAAGCAAAAAAAATTTCAAAACATAAATTGAATTTAAAATAAAAATCAAAAATGAAAGATTTAGAATAAATAAAAATTAATAATTCTCATTACAAACAAGAGATTATTCTACACTATGGATCAAAATAATATTTTTAAAGATCGGACAAAACTATCAACTAGGTATATACCAAGTGAACTCGTTCACAGAGAGAGACAAATACACCTTCTTGTTAGAATATTCACAGATATACAAAAAGATCCAGATAACTTTCCATTGACAGTTCTACAAGTAATTGGATCTACGGGAATTGGTAAAACTTCTACAATAATGAAATTTTCAAGCATTTTAGAGAATGAATTGAAAAGTAATAAGATTAGTATCAAAGTTGCATATATAAACTTAAAATTACATGGTGGAAATAAATATGCAATTTATAAATATTTACTTAACTGTATCGCCCCAGAATTGCCTCCACAAGGTTTAAGTGCCGAAGAAATGCTTAGGCAAATGTTAGATTATTTAATTTTGAATAATATTTACTCTTTAATCATACTTGATGAGATTGATTATCTTATAAAAATTTCAAAAGAAACAGGTATAATATATGATCTAACTAGATTGAATGAATTTGATCCAACCAAAAAATGCAATGTAAAAGGAGTTATTTTCATATCAAGAAGTACCGAATATTATGAGAAATTAGACAAGGCAGAGTTAAGTTCAATGGGAAGAGGATTCATTGAATTTCCTCCATATACAATTGAGCAGATAAGTGATATACTTATTAGGCGATCCAAAGAGGCTTTTGAACATAATGTTATTAGTACAGATATAATTGATTTGGTAGCAAAAATAATAATTTCTCCTATAGTTAATGGAGACATTAGATATGCATTGGATTTATTATCATATTCTGGAAATCTTGCAGAATCTGAAGGAACAAGACAAATACTATCTGAACATGTTAGAAAAATCAATAGACAGATCTATAATGGAATAACAGATGAAGATATCAAGGAATTAAAGAATAATGAAATGATTATATTATTAGGTATGATAAGGGGATTAAAGATAAAAAATAAAGACTATATTGATTTAAAGGAGATACGAATACAAACTTTAGAGATTTTAGAAAAATATAAACTCAGAAAAATAGATATAGAAAATACATTAGACGAGCTTGCAGAGAAAAAAATTATAAAGATTCTCTCGTTAAAAAAAATTAGTTTAATATCCTCATCTTTTGATACTTTAGAAAATATCTTACTAAGTAAAATAGATCCTAATTTTGATCCCAAATGAGCGACATATATTCTGTTAAAGAGATAGTAGAGGATGGATTAGGAAGTATTGGAAAGATAAAAATATTAAGAGCTTTATCAGAAGAAAAAAAATTAGTTACTGTGTACTTCCTTCATAAGAAAACTCATCTTAAAAGAGAAGATATAAAACGAAATCTTGCAGATTTAATTAAAATTGAATGGGTCATAGAACAAAAAATAGGAAATAATGTCTACACAATTAATAGACAAAATAAATATGTACAAAAGATTGTATTATTTTTTTATGAAATAGGCTACATCACTAATTTATAAGATTTTAAATTATATTTAGATTATTTAAAAAAATTTTTAATATAGTTGCAAAAAGAGATAGATTGGTAATAAATAAAATTTAAGATCATAATAACCATTCCTTTATTCTTTGATATTCAAATCTAATTTTTTGATTGTAAAATTCGAGAGATGGCGATTTTAAAATGGTTATTGGCCCATTATTGTCATAAAAATTAGTATCGATAAAGCCAGCCTTTCCATTGCCTGTATCCATAAAACAGTACCCCTTACCATCAAAATTTATCTGGTTATTTTGTCCGTTTTTGATATCGTTAATTTTATTTATTATTTGAGATGATACAGAGCGAGCCTGCCCTTCTGCAAAAATACCAGCTTTTGGTACAGAGACAAGGTGATTTATTTTGATTTCAGTAGCATCTCCAATAGCAAAGACATCATCAAATCTCGTTTTTAATGTAAATTTATCCACAGTCATCCAACTATCATCTTTTTTATCAAGTAACCCTGATTTTGATATAACTGGAGGTAAAAAATGTAAAGGTATTCCAAAGAAATGCCTGAAAAGTAAGTATTATGATTCAGTTAAACTTAGGAAAGTAAAATTTAATGGATTGAAGAAGAAACATGTGACGTTAACAAAGAAGGAT
>JALDXL010000108.1:0-7232 GCA_032155045.1 Nitrososphaerales archaeon | reverse complement strand
AGTCTTATAAATTGTACCATTGTATCTGTTGATAAGGTAGACACAAAAGATTCTGCAAAACCTTCCAATATTTCTAGGCTATGTTGATTAAATTTGTCGTCAACAAATAATTTATTTGGTTTTATGATCTTGTAATTGATTGCATCATCCTTTGATACCCACTGAATTTTTTGGATATTATCTTTTATTACATCATTTGTGAATTCTGCAATTATTTCCTTGTTATACATGTCAACTTTGATTATTTTGATGTTGTACAAGTCAATCAATCTAATTTCATTTCCAATAGATAATTTTTCAATATCACGGCTAGAAATATATACTGTATTCTTCACATTAATTTTTCTATTTCCCATATTTAAAGAAGGATGATTTTTCAAAATTATTTCTCTGGGTGTCGAATTTGTAATGCTGATCTTGAAAGGCTTTTCAACAAATAACAAGCGTTGTGATTGAGAATCTATAACTTTTCTATTAAACGATTCCAAGATTTCTATAGAAGGTTTAGTTTCTGATAGAGTAATACCTAATGATAATACAAAACGTCTTATCGCCTCTGGTTTTATTCCTCTACGTTTTAATCCCACTAGAGTAGGAAGTCTTGGATCGGACCATCCATCTACTTTATTTTCTTCTATAAGAGGTTTTAATTTACGTTTTGAAACAGGCAATCCATCAAATTCTAACCTTGAAAATTCCATCACTTCAGGAACCCTTAATTCCAAAATATTTAAAATTTCACGGTATAACTCATTTCTTAATTCATATTCTTTTGTTCTCAAAGCATGAGTAACACCGTCTATGCTGTCTTCAATCGGTGCTGCAAAGTCATAGGTTGGCCAAAGGATTATCTTGTCACCTATTTTAGGATGAGTAGACTCAATTATCCTAAAGAGTGTTGGATCCCTCATAGCGGTATTATTACTAGTCATATCCCCTTTGAATCTTATTATAGCTTCATTTTGATGATAATATCCACTAAAAATTTTATCGGAATTTTCCAATATTTTGTCCTGTTCTTTTCTACAAGAACATGAAATACCTTTTGATCGTAAATCATGAATTATTGTTTGATTGCACGTACAAATATACGCACCATTTTTAGCGATTAATTCTTTACCATAGGAATGTAACAAATAAATATCATCTGATGTATTTTTGATTAAATCAGGAAATATATTTAACCATGATATCCCATCCATTATTGCATCGTAATATTCTATTTTTTCGTTCAAAGGATTTGTATCATCAAATCTTAAAATTATCCTTCCAGAATACATTCTTGCATATTCTTCATCAATATATGCTGCCTTTGCGTGACCAATATGTGGATATCCGTTTGGTTCAGGAGGAAATCTAGTTACTACCTTCCCAGTAATTGCATTTATGAGTGGAGGAAGTTGTGATTCTCTTTCTTCATGAACTTTCTTCTTTTGGAAACCATGAGGATCTTTATTATTTAATAATACTTTTTGCTCGTCAATAGTTAACGAATTTATCTGTTCAATTACTTCTTTAACCTTAGGCATAATTTCTTTTATTTGAGTTTTTATCTCAGGTCTAGAGGCTAATAATTTAGAAATAACTGAATCGAACCTCGCTTGACCATTATAGCCTAATGCATTTCTTAAAGTAATAATTTGGACTAATTCGAGAATTTCAATATCGACATCCATCTTATTTACTCCTGTTTACTATATAATGAGATATTTCTTTGAGTGTTATTTTAGGAGATGATTCCTCATAATGATTTATCGCCTCCATTGCTCTGTCTATGTAATTCATAGCATTTTTTCTTACCAGATTTTCAATTTGTAAAGATGAAATTATATCTGTCGCTTTTTTTAACCCAGTATTTTCACATTCATTTTTACCAAAAACATCCAAAATTACTGACCGTTCAGACTCGGAAGCTTTAGTTAGTGACAACAAAATTGGATATGTTTTTTTTCCTTCTCTGATATCATTTCCCACTGCTTTTCCAGTTATATTAATATCCCCAGAAATTCCAATCAAATCATCTATTAATTGAAATGCGATTCCTGAATATCTACCAAAATCAGCCATATTATTTGCATCTGTTTCTGTCGTACTTTGAGCAGAAAGCGCGCCTAATGAGCATGAAACTTCAAATAAAGCAGCAGTTTTCTTTGTTATCATCTCTATATACTCGTATTCCGAAGGAAAGTTATACGCATGTGAAAATTGTATATCTCTGCACTGTCCTTCACATATATCTACACATGCTGTTGAAAGCCTTCTTATCATGTTTAGTAAAGAGCTGTCTTTAAATTCGTTATTGTTGTTATAGGATAATATTTGAAAAGCTTTTGAGAATAGAATATCTCCGGATAAAATTGCAATGGGTACTCCAAAATTTTTATGAACAGTAGGTATTCCATGTCTCAAATCATCATTATCCATTATATCATCGTGAACAAGTGAAAAATTATGTATAAATTCCACTGCAGACGCAGCTGGTAGTGCTCTTTCTCGAGTCCCTCCAAACATTTCACAAGATTTTATAGCCATTATTGGCCTAAGTCTTTTTCCACCACTTTTAATATAATGAGCGGAGGCTTCATATAGCTCTGAAGGCTCTCCTGTAAGAAATGAAACAAAATACTTATTAATTTTATCAACATAATTTTCAATATCAATTCTTGTTGAATTCCTCATTTCCTAGTAACCAAGTCTGCTAATTCGCCAGTTAATATAAGTCTTGATTTTGACAAACTTGAAATGTCTTGTGAACCAGTCAAAAACATTGTTGCTCTTAATTCATCAATTATTTGTTTAGAAAATTTATTTAGACTCTCCTGAGATTCTGAAGCAGCTTTTAGGAACGGATATGCCATTGCACACATATTTGCTCCTAGGGAAAGACACTTTGCTATTTCGAGACCATCACGAATTCCACCAGATGCGATTATCGGTAACTTCACCGATTTACGTACTTCTATTAAACTTAGAGCTGTTGGGATTCCCCAATCCCAAAATAATTCTCCTAGATGTTCCTTAACATGATCGTTTACTTTTGTAGCTCTTATTTTTTCTATACCAGCCCAGCTAGTACCACCAGAACCAGCAACATTGATACATTGAACTTTTGCCTTTTCGAGCTTGATAGCAACTTCTTGGGAAATACCTGAGCCAACTTCTTTAACGATTATTGGAATGTTTAATGTTTCTGTAATTTTTGCTATTTTTTCAGTTATCCCTCTATATCTTGGTTCTCCTTCAGGTTGTATCAATTCTTGTAACGGATTTAAGTGAATAACCAAAGCATTGGCATCAATCATTGAAATTAATTTTTCAATCATCACAAGATCTAATCCTTCTGCAAGCTGAGCACCTCCAATGTTTGCTATCAGAAAAGCTGATGGTGCATTCTTTCTGGCAATAGAGTAAGTTTCTGCCAAAGAAGAACTTTTTAGTCCTGCCCTTTGACTACCCAAACCCATTCCAAAACCATATGTTTCAGCCAATTCTCCTAGCCTAGCATTAATCTTTAATGCAGCAGGTGTTCCTCCAGTCATAGAATCGATTATGATAGGAGCACCGAATTTGAAGTTTAAAAATTCAATTGAGGTATTAATTTCTTCAAAATCTATCTCTGGTAATGCATTATGAACAAATTTAACGTGCTCTAAATAATTGGAAATAAATCTTGATTGAACATTATTTGAAAGAGGAATATCAATACCATCCTTTTTCCTACTTATAATTAAGTCAATCTCTGGGTTATCTGACTCAGTCATCTATTATAGATTTATATTTTTCCCTTAAAAATTGTACCCTTGAATTCTTTGTCTGTTATAGCATTTTCAATTTGAATAGGATTTAATCCATTTAAAAATATAACATCTAATCCTTCAATGGATATTTTTTTAGCCTCCTCTACTTTCCTTTTGATTCCTCCTGTTACATCTGTAATATTTATTTCATTTTTAAAATTTATTTTTCTTTGTAACTTATATTTAGAATCAAAATTAACTTCTTTTATGAGTTTTTTATCAGTTGTATTGTTATAAAGTCCATCAACATTAAGAGTAAAAATAATTTTTGATGGTATTAAAAGTTTTGAAAATGTTGTCATCAATACATCACCAGATAAGATCGAATATTTGTTATTCGTTATATGTACAATATCTCCGTAAGTAATTGGAATAATAGAATGTTCTGTCATTTTTTTTAGCTCTATTACTTTAGTAACATCCGGCTTTCCGTTCTTTAAAAATGAAGATGGAGAAATCCCATAAGGATTTAATCCGTCCTTTTCTAAAATATCTACTATTTTTTTGTTTAATGTTAGCATGGAAGTATGAACTTTCGAAATTCCATGTGGATCGTATTTTGATGGTTTTGTATGCATATCAAACTTAACGGACCAATAATGTCCAAATGATCCGCCTCCATGAATTAATATTATTGGATTTTCAATTCGTTTTAGAATTTTAGAAATATCTTCGATTGCTTTAATATTTGCTGAAAGTGCTTTCTCTTTAAACGTAATCACAGAACCTCCTAACTTGATTAACACTAAATTATTGTTCAAAATTATTTAAAAAGGTAAATTATGAAATTAAATTTTAACTTTTATTTTCAACTATTGCACCTTTATTTTCTATTACGATATCGAAACAATCATACCCACTTTTTCTCATGTTGGTTAGAAAAGATTCCTTATCTTCTTTATGGACTAAAGACAAAACACATCCTCCACCACCTGCTCCAGTTAATTTCGAACCTATAGCTCCATAATTTAAACTGCATTCTACGATCTTGGATATTTGTTTATTGGATACCCCAATCTGTTCCAATAAAGATTGATTTTCATTCATTAATTTTCCAAGATTTGTTATATTCCCTCTTTCTAATTCTTCTACAGCATTCTCACAAATATGTGTAACTATTTTAGATAACTTAATAAATAATTCAAAATTATTCTGTCTATATTGTTGGACAATAGAAACTAATTTACCCGTCGAATGTTTTACCCCAGAATTTATAATTATAAAATTTAATTTGTCATTATGTTTTAATTTTCTTATCTCTTTATTTTTTTGATAATACATTAAACCTCCATACATTGATATTACACAATCTGCACCTGATGAATTATTATGAATTATCCTTTCAGTCTCAATTGCTAATTCTAGAACTTCCTTTTTATTTTTATATTTATTATAAAGACTATTGATAGACGAAACAGCTGCAACAGTTAAGGCAGCCGAAGACCCTAAACCTACACCATAAGGAATCTCTGAATCAATTCTAATTTCTATCCCGGTAGTTTTTTTATTATTATCATTTATAATTTTTTTTAGAATATAAATAATAGGATAAAAAAAATCTTGATGATTTTTTTTTTGATTATTATTTAAAATTGATAATTGATATGTTTTCTTTCCAAGATTATTTGTTTCTATAGTAATAGTTTTTCCATAGTCTAATATTATTTTACTTTCAATTTTGATTCTCTTGTTTATTGATGCTAATATAATTGGCTGATCATAGACTACAAAATGTTCGCCAAATAAAATAATTTTTGCAGGAGCTGAAGCTATATTCATAATAATCACTAAACAAAAGCTATTGCCGCATAAGAAACTACACTATTCTTATTATCAAATATGACATCTCCGCTAGTAGCATATCTCAATAGAATTCCTTTATTGGATCCCAGTAACCAAACAGCTCTCATTAAAGATGCTATCGCACCATAACCACAAATAGAAATATTTAAATCGAAAATAGTCTGGTAAAATAAATTGATATCGAGATTTTGAATACTCTTGAACAATCTAAAGTCTTTCTCTTGAGCATTTAAATTTAGTTCGTAGTGAGTGAAATCAGAAGAAGCAATAATTAATGCATTTTTCCTTGAGATAGATTTCGCCAATATATCACCTAATAATATAGATGTCCTGATATCCTGATCTTTTAATAATATAGGAACAATAGTAAATGAATCTAATCTTGAATATTGAAGGAATGGAATTTGAACTTCCAATGAATGTTCAATTTGATGTACCAATCTATCTTCTTCTATTATATTATTATGTGACTTTAATTTATTAGTAATATCTTTATTAATAAAAACATTTCCCAATGGTGTTTCCCAAGAACCTTCACTCATTATAGAAACTCGTTTTCCTATTCCTTTATGATCAGGACCAATTAAAATAAATGTATCAATATTTTGAGAACTAATTTCATAAAATGCGTTAGCTGATATAGGACCTGAAAAAATGTACGACCCATGAGGGACAATCAATCCAAATATTTTGGGTTTTTCTTTATTAATATTATTTCTATTGACTATCGTATTTTGTAGTGGTCCGAAAGGACTTATAAAAAAACAAAAATCAAGTAATTTTTCCAAGTCCGATTTATCTTTTGGATAATATGTGCCTGAATAATAAGGAGATCTAAATAATGGATCTCTCAAATTATTTCTTCGACTAGTTTTGTTTCGAAATCATCTATAGTAGATTTCATATCTTTGTCAGATTTTATTTTTCCTTGTTTTTTCATAACCTCACGTGCTAATAACCAATATACTGTTGCTAATGCTTTTCGTCCTCTGTTGTTAGCTGGGATAACTAAATCTACCTGAGATATTACGTTATCGCTATTTGATATAGCAATCACTGGAACTCCAGCTCTTGTGGCTTCGATTACAGCTTGTCTGTCAGCCTGAGGATCAGTTACTATAACTATATCAGGTTCCATATATTTGGGTAATGAAGGATTAGTAAATGTTCCAGGCATAAATCTTCCTAAGATTTGTGTCGCACCAGTGGCCTCGCAAAACTTTTCTACTGGTTTCTTACCATATTCTCTTGCAGAAGTAACTGCAACTTTTGCAATATTTGTTCTACCAATAAATTTTGCTGCTACGTCTATTCGATATAACGTTTTACTAATATCTAAAATGTAAAGCCCTTCTGGGTTCGCTCTTACTATGTAGCGAGACATCGATTTTGTTTTGACCGGAGTACCAACTCTTATACCTGTTGATAAAATCATTTTTTCTAGGTTTTCGGCCTCAGAACTTTCATTATTACTTTCGTCGTTCGTATTCTCTTCTATAGTACTATCAAAATCACTAGATGTATTATCAAGCTGGACGTCAGATTCGATTGTCTCATTTTCTTGTTGAATCTCTTCTACGTCAGATTCGATTGTCTCATTTTCTTGTTGAATCTCTTCTACGTCAGATTCGA
>JALDXL010000107.1:0-7232 GCA_032155045.1 Nitrososphaerales archaeon | reverse complement strand
TAGTGCAATCTTTTTAGCAATTGTACTAGTACTAGGAACAATAGCTCTTACTGTCCCATCGTTTAGTATAGAAGCACAAGCTACATCAGACCGTGAAAAGGATTATGACAATGACTATGAATACAAGAATTCATATGATAAAGATGATTATAAATCAGAATATTCATCATATGGAAAATATGATAGAGACTATGATAAATCTAAAAAAGATAGTAACAGTGTCAGTATAAAGAAAGTTAAATGTAACAATATCAATGTTAATCTGAATGGAATAGATGTTAATATAGGATTACCAAATACTGACCCAGTAGCTTTAGCACAAGAAGTAGAAGATGATAATGAAGAGATAGAATCTAACTCTATTGAAAACGATAATGACGAAAGTTATAAGGATAGATGGAAAATCAGATTCTAATACAAACTCTAGAATTGTATGTATAAACAATAACAACAATATAGTTGGAGAAGAACCGGAACTAACATGTGAAGAATGCTTTACAGAGAATCTAAATGATGAAGAATTGGAGAATTTAATACAAATTCTGACTCTTATCGATTTGGAAGACTTAGAAGGTCTATGTGAAGCTCTTTCCGACCCAACATTCAGCAATCAAGAAAAAATTCTTGGTCTAGTACTCTTGCTGTCTATAGCAACCGATGGAGATGTAGATACTATTCGTGACATCCTTGAGTGTTTAGAAGACCTAGAATTAGTTATTGTCCCAGAAGAACTTCCTATTCCTATACCTGAGCCTTAATCTTTTCTTTTTTTAAGAAATAGCTTATTTCTTGTTGCATATATTACAATTACACCAACTGATTTATTTAAAAAATAGGTTTCTAACATTAAAAGTTAATTTACTGAACCTCTGTACTAGTAAAGTTCAAATCTCTCAGAACTCCGAAAATCTATATATTTTTCAAAAATTAAGTTTTACTAATAAAAACTAAATACTACCTAGTATACATCAATATTAGACTCTTATTCTAGAACCGCTATCGATGTTACTCAATATGTAATAGTTGATTAAAAGAAGAAAGCTAATCATTATAATTTTATCTTTATTTATCTTTCCTTATTATTTGCAATACCTCTTTTTTCCATTTGTCCTTCTCCTTTTCGTGTTGAGATAAATCTTTCCATTTATCAAATGCTTCATCATATCTGTTAGACCATTCTTGACAATTAATAATATATTGTTCGGTATCTGGTAAGTTAAATAACTTTTTTAAATTAGCTATCGTTATTTTTTCCTCGTTAATTTGTAGTTCTTCGCTCTTTGATATTTTTTCCAGGTTTTCTTTGTTACCTTGATTAGCCAAATATTCTTGTATTACTGACTTGTCTATATCACGGAAAATAATTAGTCCATCAGCAGAATTAGATGCTATAGATAAAGTAGCTTGTATCAGACGGTCTGTTGGTGGATTATATCCCTGTTTAGAATAGTTATATGTAATAGTAGGATAGACAACATATCTAATAGGCTTTTCAAAAATTTCTTTAAATATAATAAATTCTTTTTTTAAAGTAGAAACATTGTAGTAGCATCCACTGGCTACAATTAATCCGTCTATAAATTCATCATATTTATTGGCTACTTTGTCAGTACGCTTACCTTGAAAATATATTGTTGGATAAAATTTAACATCTTCGTCTTTATCTTTAAGTGCTTTAATCAACTTTGAATATTCCATAAAATCAATATTGTTTTTAAATTTTGTATCATCTCTAGTACTTATCCAATTAAAATCATCTATTGTAAACCCATCAAATGATTTTGGATATTTTTTCTTAAGAGAATTAAAATATTTTATCCATCCCTTCCAATCATAATTTGTATTGGAATCGCCTTCTGAAGGAGGACGGAGAATAATTATTATTTTTAAATCTGTTTGCTCTGCAGCTTTTAGTAATTCTTCAGTTAACTTTGAATATTCCGTATCTTCATAGTTATTCATAGCAAAATAGTATTCATGAAACCCCTGATTAAGAAGAGTGTATATTGCATTTTTTTGTTCTTCTCCTTTCAAATTCTGAAGAATAAGACTATGATTTAAAGGAGCCCATGCACCAATGCTAATGTAGTCATTAGTGCCATCTTGATTAATTCTATTTGTAGTATTTTCTGCATTTATAATTTGTAATAAGCCATAGTTAGCTGGTTGAGTTGATAACAATAATGACTTTGTATTGTTTATAATAAAATTCGAAATAGATACTACAAAAGTATTACTTTGAGAATACAAATGAAAAAGCAGTAAGATAGTAATAATTAAAGATATGCAAAATATTAAAAACTTAAAAAGCAATGGAAGATTTTGTTATTCTCTTGAATATATAGTAAGCCCTTAATAATAAAAGCTAGATACTACCTAGTATACATATAATAAGAGACTCTTATTTTAGAACCGCTATCGGTATTACTCTAATGATATTAATACTGTCAGAATCATACTAATTAGATAAAAAAAAGTGTCATTATCAGCTCTTTGAAATGTAATAATATCAATGTAAATGTCAATGGATTAGAACTTGACGTACTTCCGTCAGCTCTTGGTGGTGTAAGATTCAATAGTTTTCCAGATATATGTGAAACACTTGAAGGTTTAACAGAATTCGAATTGTTTGGGGCTATCGGTGATATTCTAGGGACATTACGTATAGTTCCGGCAGATATTAATGGATTAGTAGACTGTATATATAGCTGAAGCTATTGGTATAATCCCCCAATTGATTTACCAGTAACTTAAGTCTAAAAACTCCATATATCTTTTTAATAAAAATTTTCGATTATAATATTCTTACCAAATTAACAAATTTAGTTTATCGACTATCTAAAATATAAAACAATTGACATTAACATTATAAATCAAGTTTTTAACAACAAAAGCTAATACTTGTTAGTCATAGAACTCTAAAGGATAATTACAATGAAGTCTCTTACAGAGCAAAGACCACCATTATCATAAAACAATTTAAAATAGGAGGTTGTGCTAATACAAATAAATAAACCTTTGTAAAAACAAACTAGTGTCAAATTGCTATATGTGAATTTTTTGAATTTCTAAAACTTTTTGTTCTCTTTCTAAGAATAATAATTCAATTATCTTTCTGAGATTTTCTTTGTATTTTTTCTTAGAGAAATTATTTGTTAAATCGCTTATATTTTTTCTTTCATTCTCAAGTTCATTGTTAACACTCTTATTTTTTATTATTTTTGCAATGATTTTTGTTGCATGTTCTATTGATTGGTACTGGTATTTTGAAGGTACAAATTCTGTATTTCCCCCTCTAGCAGGTGCGATAGGAATAAGTCCGGCACTCATTGCTTCAACTATAGATATTCCAAAAGGTTCATTTATGGTGGGATGGATATATATACTCGTCCTTTGTACAAGTTTTTGGAGTTCGTCAAAAGGAACATCAGGTTTTATTTTTATATTATCTTTTAGATCATATTTGGCTATTAAACTATTAAGCTTTTCAAGATAGTCTTGATTATCTGAGTTAGTATTTCCTACAATAGTCATATTAAAATAATTAATATTTTCTTTTTCCTTTAGATTCTTCCCTATCTCTATTGCATTTTCAATACTCTTTTTGGAATTTATCCTTGAAATAACTATAATGGAATTAGGATCCTTTTCTATCAGGTTATTGATATTTTTGTTGTTACTATGGTTGCAGACTATCTTAAATTTGTCTATGTCTACTGGTGGATAAACAATGGTTATCTCTACTTTATCACTTCCATAAAATTTTTCTATTGCCTGTTTGCTAAATTTTGAATTAGTAAGAATAAATGTACTATTCATCATTTGATTGTAGTTTTCAAATAACTTTAGAGCAATCGCATCTTTTATTTTTTGAGGAAATTCATTAAATGAATCAAAGAGTTTTTCCAAAAATAAATAATTTCTTTTTTTTATTAATTGAGGGACTATAGGATGATGACAATAAGTTATTTTTATAGTAGGATATGGGAATTTCATGTTATTTTGGCTCATATCTTCATTTTTCTCCGCATAATTATTATTATATTCTCTATTCACTTTAAAATAAGAGAATATGTCTC
This sequence comes from Nitrososphaerales archaeon, assembly GCA_032155045.1. Classification (GTDB taxonomy): domain Archaea; phylum Thermoproteota; class Nitrososphaeria; order Nitrososphaerales; family Nitrososphaeraceae; genus TH1177. The sequence goes on along the minus strand of JALDXL010000107.1, from coordinate 3,153 downwards.
CATGCGTGTTGATAATTAAATCATAATTTTCATCATTTAACGAAATATTTCCTTTAGAGTTAGCCTTATCAATATCTTTAGGGTTCTTATTTTGTATTTCATTTCTTTTATAACCTTCTATATCTAAGATAGAATACATATCCAATATCTCTATTTGATTAAATTTCCATAGATGGGATGTATCATTTCCAAAATCCTTCTCTATTTCCTTTAAATTTGGTTTTTGTAATGTTGCCAAATCAACGACAAAATCCATCTCATTTAGTAATTCTATAGTAGCAAAAGCTAAGCGTTCGCTACCTCCTCCTGCATTGAGATCTTCATGAACCACTTTTGCTCTTTTCATTAGTTTACTTCTTCCATAAATAGTAACAAAGAATCCATTTCTAATTACGTTTTAGAAATCATTAATTCTGTATATTTTCTATTAATTAAAAATAATAGCATGTCTCTTATTAACATTGTTATTTCTCTAAATTAATATTTTAAAATATGTGATATTATGTCTCTTATTGCATAATATTTTCTTTCAAGTACTGGCTCACGATTACTAGTTGTTTTTAATTATAGTATATATTTGGATATTGAATGTATATTTTTCTATTGGTATAAACATAACTATACCATATCAAAAAACCATAAATTAATTAATTAAATATTATTTTATTTTTATGAATCTTCTTTTCTTAATGGTTATGAAAAGATTTTGATACGTTATTAAAATTATGTTGATTGATAAATAAGATAGAGAAGATGCAATCATAGAAGATATTATTGCTGCTTCAAAAGCCTAAATCATATTAACAATAATTCAAATAATATTATCCATCGTAATATATTATTAATAATATCAAATATAGACAATGCAAATATCATTTTCCTTATTATTTGTTTTAGACAGTTAAAATTAATATTGCTGTTAAATCTATTAGTATATTTTCGTTTATTGTCTATATGAAAGAGAACTATAAACGATATCTTGTAAATTATGAATCCAATTAACACTGTTACTATAGAAGTTAATATATCACTAGGAGAATATATTGCATATATTTCAGCTACAATAGCACTAACTAAAAATCCAATAATACCTGCAATCAATAAATTTTTATTCATTAAAATAGTTTCTCTGTATTTCTTGTAAAAATTATTAAGTTTATTAATATTACAGGTATTAATAATATTATTTTTTTATTCAATTAATATACATATATGTACAGACAACTTTTTATCTCTTTGAATAGATATGTCTTCCTCTATTTAGAGCAAAAAAATCTCTTTAATTAAAGGTAGATGTGAATATAACCCTTTTAAAAAGATATTGAATAAATTAACTAATCAACTACATGCTGCATTCCAAAAGGTACTTTTCTTTCTCCTCTAGTAGTAAATTGAATTAAGCATACATGACATTGTATTATAATATTTGTTGCCATGATAACTATGATAAAGTTACATATTAACTACTAACATAGTTTAAGTATCTCACTATTCATCTCAACAATAAATTTTATAATTTGTTTCTGATAATGTTTCCAATTTTCTTATTCTCTTTTACTTTAAAAATAATTCAAAGACCTGACTAGGATATTATTTTTTAAATAATTATTTTACATTCCTATTCTTTCATGGTCAAAAATAGTCTTTATTTTATTATGAACTAAGGAAAAATAAATGGTCGAAATATACGAAGTAGAAGGAATTAATTAATATAAAAGAAAATCATTAACTAAATCTTTCACTTAATACATCTAGATTAAATAATAATTAAAATAAAAAAGTTAAGCTTTAAATTGCTATATACTATAAAATGTAAAACATTTTATGTCAGCTTCAATGGATTGGATTGAATTAATTATAGAATCTGGTTACCAAAGATAACCAATCTTGTGGACATATGATTGGAGAAGATAAAGAAAATATAGTAGTTGAAGATGGTGAGATAAGTCAACACTTTTATCGAGTTCCCAAATCGACTGTAGATGGTTATAATGGAGCTCAAATAATAATAAAAGTGAAATACAAGATTTTAAATTATTACAATATGTATGATTTTATGACTAAATGAGAAACGCTTTCTGTCTCTCTAATTATCTTATTATCAATAATACTCTGAAATTATATTTTTCATATATATTTACTTATCATTTGTATTTTATAGAATTTTATTATTTCCACTGTTAGGTATTGTTACTAACACTTTTAAAAAACTCTTAATAACTATACTGATAAGATGAGCTTGTGTTTCATCACTATAATGATGTTAAATTCAAAAAAATTATGGATGAATTTATTCTATCCTCATCAAATAACGAATCGATAAAATATCTTTTGAGAAATATAGATTTTAAGGCAGCCAAATTAGGAATTTCTTTTTATCAAATGATGTTTATATTAATTCAAATAGATTCTATTCGTAACCGAAAATTATAGATGATAAAATAAAACTATTCAACTGATTTAATTTTCTAATAATAAGATATTATCTTGATAGCAACAGAATTAAATTTATTAATATTCAAGCAAGTGATTATCTTCTTATGAACACAATTACAAATATAATAGAATACTTTACAATATCTAGCTTATCTTTTCATGTCATATAATACTAATATAAGTAAACCATTTAAATTTCGGTATGAAAAATAGAGATAGAACAGAAATATTAGCAACTATGCTAGAGGCAGTAAATGGAAAAGCAACCAAGACAAAAATTATGTACAGTACTTTCCTAAGTTATAATCAGTTACAGGATTATCTTACGATTTTAATAGAAAACAATCTAATAGAAAATCTTGAAGGAACTCAAATCTATAAGACAACAGAAAAAAGGATTAACTCAAATCTATAAGACAACAGAAAAAAAGTTAAATTTTCTTAAAAAACATAGTGAAATAGGAGATCTATTACAAATAACAACAATCAAAAACGAATAGTTATGTTATTTTTTATTATACTAAATTATCAATACCAAAGGTTGTATATTAGATTCATCCAAATTTATGTATAATTCATCAAACCTGACAGCTTTATAATGGAAAAGACAAAAATAATAGAATTGAGAGTTAGGATTTAAAAAGCATTATATTCCATTTGACGAGTATAAAATTAATGTCTACATATAAGGAAAATGCGGATAGTAAATCAAAATCT
>JALDXL010000106.1:0-7233 GCA_032155045.1 Nitrososphaerales archaeon | reverse complement strand
GTAAGAACTATTAAAGCATTTCTTGAACACAACAAAGTTGATCTAATTACAAATAATCCAATAAAAGAAGTTAAACCATCATCTGTATTATTAAGCGATGGAAAAATTTTAGATGATTGTTTATCAATTTGGACGGCAGGTGTTCGAGGGGTTAATCTATCTACAATACCCGAAATCAAAAAAACTACTTCTAATAGAATTATAGTTAATAAATTTTCTCAAATAAGTGGTTGTGAGAATGCTTTTGCATTAGGTGACATTTCTGCATTCCCTCTTGCAAATGGACAAATTTCACCTCAATTGGCTCAATTTGCTGTTAGACAAGCTAAGAATGTCGCAAAGAACATATTAAAAAAAGAAAATGGAGAAAAGATGACAGAATTTCATTATGAGCAACATGGTAATATCCTATCTCTTGGAAGGACATGTATAGGGATGATCGGCGGAGTTATTGTAACCGGATCGCTATGTCGATATGTTGAAGACTTTCTAATCGATAATTATATTGAAACAATAAAAAATAGGGGACGAGGTATTTCTTCTTTAGCCTATGAACAAGATAAATTATCACAAATTTCTTCTTCACTTAATTTTATGATTACAACAGCAGCAAAAATATTATCAAAAGATTAATTAATATTCGCTTTAGTAAATTATTGAACTGTTCCATTTTATAAAATTGAAAGAAAAACATCAAATGGTATTTTATTATACTTTTTCAAAATTAAATTATTATCTCTTTTTACTTAGTCATGAAAAAAATGATACAGATTATTTCGTCTAATTTACCGCGAAAAAGAATTAAATTAGAGAAAGATTATAATATAGTTAATCTAAGTACTGTGGAGAATAAAATAAAATAATGTTACAACCTAAATTAGAAAATAGAGATTCAAACTTTGAAACAACAAACTTGGAAACAGAAAAACATGAGGAATTTAACAAAAATATTGATTTCAATGATTATACATTTCAATATTTGTATAATAAGAATAATACATTTTTCAAGCTTTTTATGCATATAAAAGTTTATGATAAAATTAGTAATGAAAACATAGAAAAACAAGGAATATTGTTAAGAAGTTGGAATCCAATAACTAAAACTGGTGAACGTTATGTTTTCAACAAGGAAGATGGGGAAGGTGACTTGAATACGAAATCAGTTTATTTTCCCGATGCGAAAACAATTATCGAGATCTCAAATAATGATAAAAATGAAGACATTCTTAACCTAGCAAATGAAATTATAAATATTTGTCCACATAAAGATATAGAAATAAGATATAACAATTAATATCTTGTTAGCATTTATATATATAACAAGCAAAAACACAGATAATTTATAAATTCAGATTATAAAATTTAGAGTATAGAATCATTGTAAAGGATTATTTGAATGTCCAATTATCTTATTCTCTTTCATAACTGTACAACACTTGCACTTTACTTTGATACATACTAAAGGTTTATCATGGTTACATATTTGACAAATACATTCAGCACCAAATTTATGAGTTATCTCTAACTTCTTCTTTGTATATAATATATACCATGATAAAATGAGAATAGTGCCCAAAATAATGAAAACAATGGAAAGAAGTACACTTGATCTAAAAGCCAACAATATGGTACCAAAGGCAATTACCGCGATACCTGTAATAAGAGGCCATGATGGAATTTCATTTTCTGGGTTCATTTTTTATTAGATTCCTTAATTTTTTACTAACACATCAGATTCAGATTCTATTGTAATATTATCGTTTTTCTTCTTTTTCTTTTTAATTTTATCTCTAACCTCTTCCAAAATTTCTTGAAGTTGTTCTTGGGATAATTTACTAATTCGAGCATCACATTCTATTCCTTTAGAATCAAGTACCTCTTCAGTTATCTCCATTATTTCAGATTTACGTATTTTTTCGTCCTCTGTTAGCCAACCATAACTATTGAACCTAAAGAATGCAAAATCGCTCATACAGTTATATCCACAATCTTATAGTTAACTTTTTCTTTAGTAATTTTTTAACTCTAGATATGTTTTGATATTTTTATTTGTAATTATGGACTTAGCATATTAGTCTAGGTTATAGCTATCAACTAAAATCTAATATTATTTTCTCTAAATTTATAATTTATTTAATTATTTCTATAGTTTTCTATTTTACTATTTGTTATTTATTTACATAACTTGAAATTATTTTTTTTTGAATTTGTTAATTCGTAACTGTAAATTTATTTTCTTATTCAATTAATGTCAATAAAAATATCCAATTCGAATTATTTTAATTAACTAAATTTTTGAACGAAAAAGATTTAGAATATCCAATATAATTGATTGGTAACGAAATAGAATCTTCAAAAAAAGATCAACTTACTAATTTTACCTTTATTTGAGTTTTTTCCCAAATGCATTTGTTAATCGTTCAAGGGCATATGAGCTATCCCATCTATCAACTCGTACCTCTATCAAGCTAAATTCTTTCAAATTTCTATTGGCATTTAACAAAGCAGCAGAAAATTGTTTATCTGTATTAACAATATAGCTTTTCCCCTTTCCTATTACTTCTATGAATTTTGAATAATTCCAATTAGCCAAATTATTAAAAGGACCATCTAACATAGATCGTTCAGTACGATATCCATCATTATTTAGTAATATGATGATAGGATTAAGGTTTTCTTTGGCGATAGTGCTTAATTCATTTCCAGTCATTTGAAAAGCACCGTCACCAACTAAAACGATAGGTCTGTTATTAGGGTTGGCTAGCTGTGCTCCTAGACAGGCTGGTACGGCGAAACCCATTGAAAGATAAAACGCAGGTGAAATAAATTCAGTACCTTTATAGATAAATAAATCTAAACCTCCGAAAAGAGTATCACCAACATCAGCAATAACCAAATTATCCGCAGTAATGAAGTGATTTAATATTGTGAATAGACTATTTACAGTTATTTTTCTGTCTATATTTGTATTTGTTGATATATCTATTTCTTGTCTTTTTCTACTTATTTTATTATTTGGAAATTTTTTAATTTTTATGTTACATAGATTTTTTAAATATTCTTTAAGTGATATATTATCAAAATTATGGTATCTTATACCTAAACGAGTACTTGAAGCATTTATTGTTTTACCTTGATCTACTGGTGTTGGAGAATTACCAAAATCAATATCGGTAAGAAAAGATCCTAAAATCAGTACACAATCACTTTTTTCTACATATTCCCTTACATTTTGGTATCCCATTGCACCTTCGTACACCCCTAAATACATAGGATGATTTTCACTCAATACCGATTTACTTAATGGAGTTGAAACAACAGGAATACAAGTTTTATCCAAAAATTCTAATAAGTAATTTTGTAATCCAAATCTTTGTATTTCTACTCCTGCAACTATTACTGGATTATTCGAATTATTTATCATTTCAGTAGTTTCATCAAGAGCTTCCTTCATAGCTTTATGATTTATTATGAAATCGGGAATGGTGCATTCTTGTGATCCCTTTACTTTTTTATATGCCATATCTCTAGGGATCTCGATATAGACAGGTAGTTTATGCATAATTGCTGAAGATAAAACTCTTTCAATATCAAGTGGAATTGTATTAATATTATCTAAAACTGTGGCATCAACAGTAACATTTTTAAAAATATTAAATTGAGTATCATAATCTTTTATCTTATGATGAAGGAGTGATGTTTTTTTTCTTTCACTAATTCCTGGTGAACCACTTATTATAACTACAGGTGATTTTTCTGCATAAGATTCTGCAGTAGTATTTAACAATTTTAATCCACCTACACAATAGGTTACACAGACTGCACCTATTCCATTTATCCGTGCATATGCATCAGCAGCAAATCCAGCACCTTGTTCGTCACAAGTTGTTATTGTCTTTATCTTACTGTTAGAAAGTTGGTCATAAAAACCTAATATGTAATCTCCAGGTATTCCAAAAATGTGGTTTATATTGAGGGAATATAATTGATTAATAAGGTATTCTCCAACTGTTGTTTCAATTTCCAACTAATATCTAATTTAGTTTATTGTTAAAAAAGGTTGTTTATTACTATTTAGTAATTTATACCCATTATTGTAACATAAATTGATTTCCAATCAAAGATAAATTTTAAATTCTCGAAATGGGAAATGTCTACTAGGTAAATTTATAGTAAAAAAAATCTGTCTCAAAGTTTAGAAGTATTCTATAATAAGTTGTACTAGATATATTCTACTTTCTTCTTATAAGGTAGATTTTATATATACACGTCTGTGACAAACACATTATCACTTCGACATCTTGAATATTCTCAAAATAATAACAAGAGAAGCCCAGAAGCCAAATATCAAGATTATAAACAACAATGGTATTTCCATCCCAGCTCATGGTATAGAAGAAAGAATGGTGAAGGTAGCTATGATGGGAAAGGATGTAATCAATTTACAGGTTGTATTCAAGAATGCAAATTTTACTGTGAAAAGGGAAAACTTGAAGAAAATGAAGGTTTCGATTAATTATTTACTATTTTTTAGTAAATAAAATATATAAATACTAATCAAAAAAAGTATGTTATTGATCTCCCTTCATGCAGAGATCCTGATTATTTCATTTTAAATATTTATTTTCGATTTTTAAATACTATTATTCTTTTTAATCATTGTAAAAATAACGATTCTATAATATTTGAATAAAATGCAAATGGATTACAGTTACATAATATATCTGAGTCATGTTTCTATTGTTAAAATTAAATAAATACATTTAAAACATGCCGTTATAATGAGATATCTTTTATGATTTATATCGAGTCAGTTTAACAAATATTATGATTTTCCTTATCATGTATATTATACCGTTGAAATTTAAGAAAGATTTATTGAATTGATTTTTTTTAAAATTTTTTGTTAAAATAACAAAAGAAAATAAAGGTAATATCTAATCTTATTATGATTATGATAAAAGATAAAGTTGTCGTAGTCACAGGTGCTAGTAGCGGTATTGGATTTGCAACCTCTTTGGTATTAGCTAAAGCTGGAGCTAAAGTGGTTGCAGGAGCGAGAAGATTAGATAAACTGGAACTGCTAAAAACAAATATTCAAGAAAGTGGTGGTGAAATACTCATCAAAGGACTTGACGTTACTATAAAGGAAGAATGTGATTCATTTATGAATTTTGCTTTAGATAAATGGAATCGTATTGATGTTTTGATTAATAATGCTGGTCTTATGCCCCTTAGTTTTTTGAAAAATTTAAAAATAGATGAATGGGAACAAATGATAGATGTAAATTTAAAAGGCGTATTATATTGTACTGCGGCGGTTATTCCAAACATGATGAAAAATAAATCAGGCCATATAGTCAATATATCGTCAGTAGCAGGAAGAGTCGTATTTCCAGCTGGGAGCGTATATTGTGCTACTAAACACGCTGTTACTGCTTTTAGTGAAGGTCTGAGACAAGAACTTAGTCAACGCTATAATATAAAAGTGACTTGTATTGAACCAGGTGTAGTTGCCACAGACTTACCAAGCACTATTACTGATGAATCATTACAGGGATTTGTTGAATCAGTTAAAAAAATGGAAGCGTTGCAGGCTGAGGATATTGCTAACTCAATTTTTTATGCAGTCAATTCAGCTGATTATATAAATATTAATGAAATACTTTTGAGACCAATTTCACAAGAAAAATAATAATATTTTTATGATTTATTTTCAATTTTTTACTTAGAGCAAAATCGATTAATTTTTCTAAATTATGGTAGTCCTTAATTATGGAACATAATTTAGTAATCATACAAACTTATTTGAAATAAAATAGATCATACAAAAAAAATTAGAATAAAATAGTAGTATGGATTATATCATACTAAAAAAATTTCGACTAAATATTGAGTTTCTAATCATCTGTTTCAAAAAGTTAAATAACTTTATTTTTATGGAGATACCAATGAATTATACACTTCTTAATTTTGATATGCCATCACATCAAGATCTGAATACTATGGAGAAAAATGAAAGAATTAATTACTATAGACGTTTTTTTGCTTTTAGTAGATATAACAGATTAATTATTCAATTTTTTATGATTAAGAATGCCGGGAATGATGAATCAAATTCCATGATAGTTAATCTTCAGGATCAGAATTTTCTAGATTTCACTAAAACAATTCAATATATTAAGCAATCAAAATATTACGGTGAATTTTTAGAAGCAATTACAGAAGAAGAATATGCTTTAAAAAAGATTATTGATGTATATGCCAGCAAAATAAAACAAAATTTTTGATGAGATAAAAGAATAATAAATAATTGGAGATGCTAAATTATTTTTTTCTATTAATTTTTATATATTTTAGCTAATAGTTTTAAACTTTAAATTACTAGAAAAATTATACGCTATTATTTTATAGATCTATATAAGACCATAATTAAATTTTTTTTACTTTTTGATTATTTTTTATTGATATATCCTTCTTTATTAATAAAAAAATTTATGTGAACATGAGAATTTCCCATTTAGGATTATATCTCCTATTGATTATAAACATATTAACTATAAGCTCTCATCCTAACGTCATTAATGCAGATAGAAATCAAGATCAACTATCACAACAATTATTGTTCAAACCGCTTTCTTATAACCAAATTTCATCTCCAAATGAAAATACCGATAATGACTATAATAATGATTTAGAAAGAGGTTATTCTAATAGTTATAATGAAGAGGAAAATTATTATGATTATGAAAATCCAGATGCAAAAGAAAATTATTATGATTATGAAAATCCCGAGGGATATTATGATGAAACTTATTCTGAAGATAATAATGAAGAGATAGAAAATGAAAATGAAATTCCTGAAGGGGATATATCTTTAGAGAATGAAGCAGAAGACCAGGAAGAAAAAAATGAGGATGAGTTCGTTAAAGGTATTTTAGAATTACCTAAAAATATTAAAACACCATCATCATCATCCACACCAACAACTACTCCACTATCTGAAGTATGTAGTGACAATATAGATAATGATAATGACGGTCAAATGGATGAAAAAGACTGTAAACAAACTCCATCATCATCCACACCAACAACTACTCCACTATCTGAAGTATGTAGTGACAATATAGATAATGATAATGACGGTCAAATGGATGAAAAAGACTGTAAACAAACTCCATCATCATCCACACCAACAACTACTCCACTATCTGAAGTATGTAGTGACAATAT
>JALDXL010000105.1:0-7253 GCA_032155045.1 Nitrososphaerales archaeon | reverse complement strand
AAAAATGGGTGATCCCGTCCTTTAGAGGTTCGTGGGTTCAAATCCCACCCCCCGCATACTAAAAAAGACTTAATTTTTGGTAAATTTTAATATATCTTTGACAAATAATTCATGTATTCTATTGTCTGCTGAAAGTTCAGGATGAAAAGATGTTCCTATGATGTTATTTTGTTTAACGCCTACGATTTTATCGTTGAGTTTAGTTAGAATAATTATATTCTCTCCTATGTTATTTATTATAGGTGCTCTTATGAAAATTCCTTTAAACGGATCTGTTCCTAGAAGCGGGATATCAAGGTCAGCTTCAAAAGACTCATTTTGTCTTCCAAATGCATTTCTCTCAATTACGACATCTAATACTCCAAATAGTTTTTGTTTTGTCTCTCCAACAACTCTATCATAGGTTCTTTTTGACAGCATTATCAAGCCAGCACAAGTTCCTAATACTGGCATACCTCCGTTGATCCTCTTTTCTATAGTTTGAAAGACTTTACCTTGAATAGATAATAAATTTCCAATTACTGTACTTTCACCACCTGGTAATATTAGGCCATCTATTTCCTCTATGGATTCAGAATAGCGAACTGATTCTACTGTACCTCTCAAGTTTTGATGTTTTAATGTTTCTTCTGTTGATAATACATTTTCTTCTATATCTCCTTGAATCCCTAATACGCCTATCTTTATATTACTCAAATAGCTGGCCCTCTTTCTTGCATACGTAATTCAAGACTTTTGGTATCTAGACCTACTAATGATTTTTTTTCATCTACTAATTTTTGGGCTTCCATGATTATTTTAGGATCATCATAATATGTTGTAGCTAACACTACTGATTTGGCCCTTTGTTGGGGATCTTCAGCTTTAAAAATGCCAGAACCAACGAAAACTCCATCACAACCTAAATTCATAACTAATGCTGCATCTGCAGGAGTTGATATCCCACCAGCTGCAAAATTCACTACTGGCAATCTAGATAGTTTAGCAGTTTCTTTAATTAAAGAATACGAAACTTTGAGTTCACGAGCAAATTTAATTAATTCTTGTTCATTCTTGTCAATATAAAAAGAGCGAAGTTTGCCTATGTCATTATTAACTTGTTTAATATGCCTCACGGCTTCAGCAATATTGCCAGTTCCAGGTTCGCCTTTAGTCCTAATCATAGAACTTCCTTCTTCTATTCGTCTTAGTGCCTCACCTAGATTCTTTGCACCATTTACAAAAGGGGTGGTATAATCCCATTTCCAGATATGGCTTTCTTCATCTGCAGGTGTAAGAACTTCACTCTCGTCTATCATGTCCACACCTATTGCCTCAAGTATCTTCGCTTCTGATATATGGCCTATTCTACATTTTGCCATCAGTGGTATAGTAATTTCATCCATTATTGTTTCAATAACTTTAATACTTGCGGTTCTAGCCACTCCTCCAGCCTTTCTAATGTCATAAGGTAATTTATCTAGCACCATTACTGCAACTGCACCAGCATCTTCAGCGATCTGTGCTTGTTCTACAGTAGTAACATCCATAATAACCCCATGTTTTTGCATGTGTGCAAAGCCACGTTTTACTAGTGTAGTTCCTTGAACTACTTGTTCATTAGATAAACTCTTAAATTTGATGCCCTTGGGCTCAAACTCAATTGCCTCAAGAGAAATTGTCATTATTTTAAATTATTGAAAAGCATCTATTATAGGTTTAGTTTTTAGTATATGCAATGTTTTAACGTTACCAGTAACATTTTGAAATTGCAGTTAGTTAAATATACTATTTTGTCATATAATTAGTCAATCCATAAATGGGTTGCCCATTGTAATCATTTCCTAAAATTTTAGGTTGTAAAATGATACTTATTGTATCTTCTTGTAAAATTAAATAAAGGTCTATATTTTCAATATTCTTAGGGGTTATTACATCTGCTCTTCCCTCTATAAAAGTAATATCATTTTGAGGTAATCTAATAGGAATATCATTTTTTACAACTAGATTTACAATTTCATAAATGTGTGGAGATATTCCATCTTTGTTTATTGTAGATATTCTAGCATTAAAGGTCACAATATTTCCATTTCTTACATCTAGATTCCAACTACCATTAAGAAGAAGTATCTTTTTTAAATCATCAGAATTATTATAGGTTGTAATATTTGAATTTGAAAGTACTTGTTCTAAAGGGAAACTTGAATCACCTTTAGAAATAATATCAATTAAACTATCTGTTAAAAAATCTACAAAGTTCACATTATCTTTTTCTTTCTCTGAATTTAGAAGATTTCCAACGTTATTATTATTATTATTGTTAATATTAAATTGATCAATAAAAATTAATGAGAAAATAGAACCGTTTAAATAAAATGATGTTTGTGAATTATTTCCTAAGCTGTTAGACAAATTTAAAAATGGATCTGAACCTCCAAAATATAGAAATTTAAATAATACTAAAAAAACTAAAGTGATTATAAACAATATTATGATCCATTTCATAAAATAAATCTAATATTTTTTAATAATATTAAATTTATATGGTTAATATTACTATTAACAATAAATTAAAAAAATTAGAGCTAATACTCTTTCTCTAATCTATTTAGAATATTTTTAATTTCCTCATTTCTCCAGAGCATTTCTTTTATTTGATCATGACTAAAATTTTCATCCCAATAATCTAGTGTAGTTTTCGCTATTTCAGAAGTATTGTATATTATATTCCAATATGGATGGTGTTCAGCCGTAGAATATGATAGTTCTAATAGTTCTTTTAAACTAAGTTTAGCTCTTTTTAGAATAGAGGTATTGGACGTATACAAACCAACATAACCAGAATCTTTTTCGAATTTAGTTTGTATATCTATTCCTTCATCTTTTAGAATTGCAACAAGAGAACAAATAGTATTGTATAATCTGTCATATTCTGAATCTTTAGAAACCATGAAAAATTAAGTAGTTTTGTTTATTATATAAGATTTTAATACCAAATTAAATAGTATTATTCTTCTTCTTTTCATATCATCCCTCATCAATATTATCTATATTCTCGAATTCGTCATAACTTTCTTTCAAATCTTCTTCAAATTCATTCTCTAGTTCATTAGACATAATTCTACTAATCATAGTTAAAATTTAAATCTTTTTTGGATACAAACAATTGAGATTTATCTTAATAATTATTTATAAGAAAGTATATTATTATATTAAAAATGGATACCACAACTCAGAATCATATTGGAGAGAATGAAGATGTCTGTGATTACTGTGGAAATCATATTGAAATATGTATGTGTGTATGTCCATACTGTGGAGAAACCAATTCTTGTGAATGTTGTTTATATGATGCCGTTACAGGAGGCGGTTAAATTATATTTTAAGATATTTATTACATAAAAAATATCATATATTATATAGATGACAGATAAGACTTTGAATGAGCTCACATGGGTAATTGGTGGAGCTCAAGGAAGTGGCGTTGATTCTGCTGCTAATATATTTTCAAAAACTTGTGCAGAAGACGGCCTTTATATTTTTGGAAAAAGAGAATATTATTCTAATATAAAAGGAGAACATAGCTATTTTACTGTGAGAGTATCGAATAAACAGATACGCTCACATAATGAATCTATAGATATTCTTGTATCTTTTGATGCTGAGACTGTATTTCGACATGCAAATGATGTGTCTACTAATGGGATCATTATATTTAATTCTGAATTAATTGAAACTTCACTACATGAAATTCCAACTCTAGATGAAGAAGCCAAAAGGAAGATAATAGGCTGTTTTGATTACAGCGGGACTGAGCCATTTACAATAAAAAAATTAATCGAAAAAAGACAACAAAACTCTATAAACTGTTATGGAATTCCCTATTATCAGTTATTAAAAAATTTTTCAGAACATACCAATAACCCAGGTTTGAGTAAGCTTGCAAGAATGATAAATGTCTTGGCGTTATCTATATCTTTATCATTTATTAATATAAATCGCCAAGCTTTATTTAGAGCAATAAAATATATATTTAGAACAAAACCGAAGATTGCAGAAATTAATATATCAGCAGCTGAATATGCTTATAATTATTCTGAACAAAGGTTTCAAAATACTAAATTTAGTTTTTATGAAAGTAAAAGAGATTTTTCTAATATTATTTTAGTACAAGGCAGTCAATCATCAGCATTAGGCAAAATAGTTGCAGGATGTAGATTTCAAACCTACTATCCTATAACACCTGCAAGTGAAGACAGTGAATTCTTGGAATCAAATCAAATAATAGAACAAATTGATGGTAAAAAAGGATCAATATTGGTAATGCAAACAGAAGATGAAATTGCTGCAATAACTATGGCTATTGGAGGTGCTTTGACCGGAACTAGAACTTCTACTGCTACCTCGGGTCCTGGTTTTTCGTTAATGGCAGAGGCATTAGGATGGGCAGGTATCAATGAAGTCCCATTAGTAGTATCATTATATCAAAGAGCCGGTCCATCAACTGGTCTACCTACTAGACACGAACAAGGGGATTTATTATTCGCGATCAATGCTGGTCATGGAGAATTTCCTAAAATAGTTTTTGCTTCTGGAGATATCGAAGAAAGTTTTTATGATACATTAAAAGTGTTTAATTTTGCAGATGTTTTCCAGTTACCCGTGATCCATTTGCTTGACAAAGCAATAGCAAGTAGTTTAATGACTTGTAAAAATTTTGATCCAAATAAAATAGATATTGATAGAGGATCTTTTATTACTACAATTGACAATAACGATCAAAAAAAATTACAACATTTTAAAAGATTTGAACTGAAAGAAAATGAACCCATTTCTGCCAGAACTCCAATAGGTACAGAAAATGGGATTTTTTGGAATACTGGAGATGAACACAATGAAGAAGGACATATTACAGAAGATCCTACTCTGAGAACTAATATGATGAATAAGCGTATGACTAAATTAAATTTGATTTTACAAACAATTCCCGATGAAGATAAAGCCTTATCCTATAATGGAAATTCTGATATTATAATTACTAGTTGGGGATCGACAAAAGGAGCTATTCTTGATACTTTGGATGAGTTAAACAAAGAAGGCATAAAAATAAAATTTGTCCAAATTAAGTTATTAAATCCTTTCCCTCAACAATTATTAAAAAAATTATTACATTCAGCTAAAACAATTATTAACATCGAAATGAACTATTCGTCTCAATTAGCAAAGCTTATCAAACAGAATTTACAGATAGATATTGATTACGAAATAGTAAAGTATAATGGTAGACCTATTTCGTGTGATGAAATCTATAAAGTAATAAAGGAGATAGTAAATAATGATATTGATAAACGGAGAATTGTTTTAGATCATGGCGCTTAAACTAGCAGATTATAAAACTGATGTACATAATGATTGGTGTCCTGGATGTGGAGATTTTGGAATATTAAACGCTATTCAGATGTCACTAGCTGAACTTAAAATTCCTACACATAATGCTGCCATTTTTTCAGGTATCGGATGTTCAGGAAAAACACCTCATTTTATTCATACATATGGAATACATACACTACATGGAAGAGTGTTACCTTTTGCTCAAGGAGCTAAACTATGTAATCCAGAACTCGAAGTAATTGCCGTTGGAGGAGATGGGGATGGTCTTGGAATAGGTGTAGGGCATTTTGTCAATTCCGGAAGAAGAAATATAGACATGACATATATTATTTATAATAATGGGGTTTATGGATTAACAAAAGGCCAAGCTTCGCCTACTTTAAAATTAGGCATGAAAACGAAATCATTGACTCAACCCAATGTTAATGATTCTATTAATCCAATAACGCTTGCTTTTATTTCTGGATTTACTTTTATTGCAAGAGGATATGCATATGATATAAGGCATCTTAAAGATCTAATAATTAAGGCTATAAAACATAAAGGACTAGCTTTCGTAGATATTCTCCAACCTTGTCCAACTT
This sequence comes from Nitrososphaerales archaeon, assembly GCA_032155045.1. Lineage (GTDB taxonomy): Archaea > Thermoproteota > Nitrososphaeria > Nitrososphaerales > Nitrososphaeraceae > TH1177. Next base: position 1,299 of record JALDXL010000105.1, on the reverse strand, counting down.
ATAATGATATAAATACTCGGGAATGGTTTCAAGGAATTGACGATAATGTTCAAACAAATGAAAAACCTATTCCGCGTATTTATAAATTAGAAAATTCTGGTTATAATGGTGAATTAAAAGAACAAGATCAATACCCTGAAATTGCTTCAAGAATTATTGAAAAATCGAATGAATGGGGGGATAAAATACCTATCGGTATATTTTATCAGAATGAGAATATTCCATCATATGATGAAAGAATCTCAATAAAAATAGATAATTATTTAAAATATCCTCCAGCAAAACAGGAAATTACTTCAGAAAATAATAAAACAAATTCAAATATTCATGAAATATTAAAATCCTTTAGACTTAATATATAAACAATGATATATCCATAAATTGCTTAATTATAAAAAGCTAGTTTTTTTTATATTTTTTTAGTTTTTTATATCTTTTTAATGTTGATATTTTCTTTGTTTATGTTTATTGAAATAAGAATTTTTTTTAAAAATTAAAAGAAAAAATGAAGGATATTTAATCCCATTTACTCCAGGCTGCCATCCACCTGTATGTCCAAGTATTTAACTTAGCACCTAGTGCTGCTATTGGCACACTAAGTACCGCTCCTGCTCCTGCTCCTAAAGCTACAGGACTGTTATAAAACTTACCGACCTGAGGTTCTATAGGTGTCATATACGGGGGTAGCGTCGGCCTAGGATATTTGAACGCTATTTCTAGCGGATCCTTTACCAGCAACAGGTTTATCATATTGAATACAGGTAAAGACATTCCAACTAGTGTTCCACCTATTAGAATGGCCGCGTGTTTGTTCCTCCTTGTAGCCCAATATGACAGGTCTAATAACATTGCAGAAGGTATCCAAACCGGTACTACTACAAAGTCATATGGATATCCTAAAGCAAACCATGCACCTTTTGCAACCCATGTATATATCGTCATAATTGTTGCATAATACGTAGCTGTACCTGGAACTCCTGTGAAGAGCATATAATAAATTGCTCCTACCACAAGCATAGTAGACTGCGAAATAGAAAATACTACAAATGAAGTCCAAGCCCAATCAGTATAGAAGATATAGTCACCAGCATTGATAGTTAATAATGTACTGTTAACAGCAACGACTACTATGAATAGATAGTGCGTTGTACGTCGTAGCCAGACCATTAACAACCTACGCTTGAATGTTGTATATAAAATTTTATTTTTTTATTGAAATAATTTGTTTTCATCATATAATGTAATTAAAATAACAATTTTAATAAATAATAAAAAAAATTTTAATAAATAATAAAAAAA
>JALDXL010000104.1:0-7280 GCA_032155045.1 Nitrososphaerales archaeon | reverse complement strand
GATAATGAAATTTAATCAACTATTAAATATAGATGATATCACCTAATTCAAGTTACAAAAATTCAAATATTATTTTTTGAATTTTTATTTTTTTAATTGTAGTTATTTATAAAAACTGTATCAATGGTGTCACAAGAATTAAAAATATTGTACTCAAATAAATAATCAAATTCAAATTTAAATATTGTTTTAATTCATATATATTGAGCACAGGGATACTTAAATTTATTTAGTATTTCTGTAAATTTGTAATAATCAATTAAACTAGTAAAATTACACCAATCTGGTTTTTTGATATTTATATCAAAATACTGAATTCCTGCATATCCTAAATCTAAAGAATTAGTTAATATCATGATAATCATAGGTACAATTATTAGAATTAGAGTTGTCATCAACACTATATTAAGAAGAAGATTTTTATAAATTTTCATAGTTATTTCAAAATTAGATATATTCTATAAATAGAAAACTACAAAATAGTAAAACTATAAACTAGGTAGATGTATAATATACTTTAGAATAGAATTAGAAGATTAATAGATGTCAATAATCTATACGTAAATGCAAATTTGAAATCATTTTAGCCATTTGTATTTATTATATCAGAAAGATTATTTTTTATAAAATAAATATCATTGTAGGAATTAATATAATATTCAGAAAAGAAGAGTAAAAAGAAAATGATAAAGAATATTATAAAAAGCAAATAAAATAAACGAGAGTAAGAACGATTCAATATAGTAATTAAATACAGATTTAATTCAATTTTATATTTTACTTTTCATATATATTTTCATATATTTTCTAAATTATCCTAGTATTGTTGTATTTATTATTATAATTAAACTGTTATTCATTTACTAACAAGGGGCAGGTTTCATTTCAAAATCAGAGGAGAAATAATCTTAACAAGACTTTATATATATTCTTAAAATTTTTTATATTACAATCATAGACTTGTTTGATCATATTTTCAGTTAGACTAATTTAGTCTAAATTTGTAATCACAATATGAATATAAGCTTGTAAAACTTTTCCAACATTAAAACCAATTTTATGCAGTCATTTGACTACAAGAACATTACAATGGGCGTAGGTTACTACTCCTGATGCAGTACTACCCAGAAGTATTTTTTTAAATCCAGTACTTCCGCTTTTCCCTAGAATAATAATATCAGTACTTTCCTTTTCAGCATAATCTACTATTGCTCCAACTATAGACATTGGAGTCGTTATGACATCTGTTCTAATTTTATTCATGTCAAAATTTTTTTCTTTGATATCATCAAATATTTGGTTAAACCATTTTTCTGATTCTTTTTTATATTGACTTAGATGATGGGGAGTAACCATACCAAAAATTCCTGACGAGTCTCCATGTCTTATTTGGGAAGGAACAACAGATAAAAGAGTTATTTTTGAATCATAAATTGTTGCTAAATCAGTTGCATATATGGCAGCAGTCAATGAGGATGGAGAACCATCAATTGGAACTAATATTTTTGAAAATTTAGTTTTGTTTATATCATTACTTGACATCAACTTTACATAAGCAATAAAAAACCTTTTAACTATTACTATTTTACAAGTCAAATAATTTTGTACTTCATGTATTTTTAGTATTATTTGCTACCAGATCTCGGAAATTCTATTAAAATAATTAATATCCTAAACTTATTTATCTAAAAGTAGAGTTATTATTGTTTTATTGATTATTAGAGGCAATATTTTGAATAGTAATTTGGTCAAAATTATTTATTTCATTATCATCGTTATATTCAAAATAAATTATATTTGTGAAGTTTTTTCCTAATATACAACGGATTAGTTTGGAATAAAGGAAACAACATATATATCATATGTGATAAACCCATATTGTAATAATATGTTAACTTCGTTTACTATGGCTTATATAATTTAGTACATTAAAATAGAGAGTTGGAACCAAGTAGAAATAAAAAAGGTCAATACATATTTTTTCTATTTTCTACTAAAAATCTTAACAAGATATTATTTGTATTAATAATTTGTATTGGATTGTTTGTAGCATTTTATGGTATTAATGGAAACTTAATAAATATATCAGAAAAAAATTTAGCAAATGCACAGGTAGAATCTTCTGCAGAAAGTCCAAATATAATAGATCTAAAAGTATCGGAACGAAATAACAATTATGTATGGATATCTGCTAATGATCAAATCAATCCTCAACTTTATCTAAAACCAAATATGGAGTATATCATTCAAATAGAAAGTATGAATAACAATGTTTCTCATCAATTAGTTATCCAAGATAAAAATGGAAAGCAATTAGCAAAATCTATTGAAATTTCAAATGGTGCGACAGATGACTTTCCTTTTACATTCACTAGTAGTGGAAAATATCAATATCATTGCCAATATCATCCAGAATCAATGTATGGAGACATAATTGTATCCTAAATTATGTATGTTCTATATTAGAAATAATTATTAAAATAATAAAATATGGTGACTTCTTGTGATACAAAATTTAAATAAAATAACAATATCGTTTATTTGTTTTGTACTTGTATATATGATAGTAAGTAATATTATCTATCTATCAATAGCATATGCTGATTTACCAAATGATACAAATGAAATCGAAAATTGTAAAAATGGAAAGATAGTAAAGAAAGCAATTTCAAATATAGATAGTAAAGATGATAATAATAAATTTCACCAATCAAATACTAAAGATATAGAAAGTTTTAATCATGTTAAAGAATTTAAGTCAAATGGTGTTTTAGTTAATAGTTGGGGTGTAAAAGGAACAAGTAAAGGAGAATTTTTACATCCTCATGGAATTGGTTCTGATTCTCATGGTAACATTTATGTGAGTGATGCTGTATTGTGTAATATCCAGAAATTTGATAATAATGGAAACTTTTTACTAGCATTTGGTAAGAGAGGTACAGGTCCAGGAGAATTTATTCAACCAGAAAGTATTGCAATAGACAAAAAAGATAATGTGTTTGTAGTGGATTATGGTACTTCACATGTTCAAAAATTTGACCGTAATGGTAACTTCATTACAATGTGGGGATCTAAAGGAAATGGAATAAACCAATTTTTGAAGCCATGGGGAATAGCAGTTGATTCTAAAGGTAATGTATATGTGGGAGATCAAGAAAATCCGATTATCCAGAAATTTGATAATAATGGAAATTTTATAAAAAAGTGGGGTTCATATGGATCACAAGCAGGACAATTTGTTCATATTCATGACGTGACAATAGATTCAAAAGATAATGTATACGTAACTGATGGCAGAGACAATTCACGGGTCGAAAAATTTGACAGTAATGGTAACTTCATTACAATGTGGGGATCTAAAGGAAGCGACAAAGGTCAATTTATAGAAGATCATGGAATTGCAGTAGATAAACAAGGAAAGGTTTACGTCGTGGATACAAGAAATGTAAGAATTCAAAAATTTGACAGTAATGGTAACTTCATTACAATGTGGGGCTCACTAGGATGTAAAAATGATCAATTTCTAATACCCCATGATATAACAATTGATCCCAATGGTAATATTTACATAAGTGATAGCGGTAATGTTCATTTTAGATCAAATTATGAATGTAATTAGGTATACAAATTAATTATACTGATAGAACATATATAATAGCACAACTAAAATACTATAATAAAAATCAAAACAATAATCTTAATGTAATGATAGAATTTTCTAAATACTATGGATGCCATATTTCTTTTTATAAGAATAATAAAAAAATAATAAATCATCAACTTCATTTTGCATTATACAATATAAATCGAGAAAAATTCAACTTATAAAATGGATTAATTGATATCCAATCTAATAGATATTATCGCAAAATAAAGTATGTTTGGGATTTAATTCTAAAGATTTACTAAAAGAAATTATTGTCTAGAAGAATTGGATGCAATTATAGGAAAAGTGGATACGGTAGTTACTATATGTGGAAGTATATCAATGATAGAAATCCCACGTTAATAAATTCGATATAAATTAAGTTTTTGCTGTTGTGTATGAAGATTCAATAAACATAATGAAAATCCGATCTATTATGATTTTCGGATTTTTTTAGTAGTAAGTTCATTCACTACATCATGCACTATTTCTCATTTCATTTTGAGTTAGTTTATCTACTTTTTGATATATCAGCATATTTAGAAACGGATTGGAATCTTTTTAAAAGTTCTTTTTCCATCTGTGCCATTCCAATTATTTTGAGAAGATCAATTTGGCTGTGTGATCTCATATATTTCCTTTCTTGTGTAGATATTTCTTGAAATATTCTGAGCAGACAACAAAATTCCAATAAATAACAAATACGATCCAAGAGGAATAAATGTTGTTGTTATTAAACCAGATGGTTGATAAACAGAATATTGTAATGTTGTTATATCTAGAGAACCAAAGATAATTGCCATACCTATAGCAAAAAATAATATTGATTGTCTAACTTTTTTGGCAACTAAAGTCGAAGCAATTAAGAAGAATATATTAAAAAATAAAGCATCTATCTGTTTTGTTGCACTATCTGGATCTTTTCATGCATATGTACATGGATGGTTTGTTTTTTTGAAACCATTGTCTCCTGGAGACCATACAGTCTTTTATAATGCAAGAGTAACTCCAACTGTTGCGCTCACTTCTTGGAACTACAGCTAATTTTGCTGATATTACATATCTTATTAATGCGAAATAATTAATTATCCAAGTGAAGGTTAATTAAAATAAATTTTTTTCTCATGTATAATTAAAATAAATTTATGTGTTCATTAAACACTAATCATTATTCATATTATCTTAGTTGATTTATTAAAATATAAAAATAATGAATTTAAAGTTGCCATAGCCTGAATAAAGATAAGCGAAAGGACATCGAAAAATTCTTTCTTACTCCAGACTATGACATTGACTTGCAAATAGTTTGCCTATTTTTTGTTTGAAAGGCTGTAATTCCGTTTTTACAAATTGTATTTATTAATTATTCTTTATTAGTCATATTTTGCCTCAAAATGATATCTGTAATTAAAAAAAAGGTATACAATAATTATATACTGTTAAGACGTTCAATTTAAGAGAAGGACTAACAAATAGGAGATTCTGGTAAAGAATAGAAATATTATTTATTTATTGTATTGTTACTTCAAGCCCATCTCTATTTTCCAGAGTATCGCCATAATTCCTTCAGAACATCATAGATAATATTCCAATATTTAAATATAGTAAAAGAAAACGGAAAACTATTTTTTAAACATATTGGTTTATTCTTATTCTATACATTAACTAATAAAAATTGTAAATTTTGAATTATTCAGAATATATCACTTAATTAAAAGAAATTAAAATGTTATATTTTTTATTGTTATAGAATATAACCTAAATTAACATCGATATTAACTAGACCATTATATTTATCTATGACACAAATAGTATTATTCTATTGTTTATTGAATTTACGGTATAGTGCTATTGTATTCTTACAAATAGTGCATTTGTATTCTCCTTTTTCTAACAATATAACTCCTTCAACAACTTCTTCATTTGGATTATCATATATTATTTGAGGAGAACCAGGATATTCCTTTGCACATCTATTACAATAATATCTTAAAAATCTCTTTTTATTTATTCTGCCGATATTTCCAAAGAACAAATGTGGTACTCCTAGATTGAATTTTAATTCTTCTTCTTCTGTTAGATTGACAAAAGCATAACCATTTGAACCTAGTATCTTCTTTTCTTCCAAATCTTCATTTTCAGTCAAATAATATATCTATGTATAAATTATAAATTCTAAGATTAAACTATTTAGTAAAAAATAGAAATTCTACAGTAGTATCATTTTGTATAAAGAATTTCGAAATGATTCAGGCAATTTATATAAATGTAAAATATTTCCTTAATGATTTGCTTTTTTTATATTATTTTATTATAGTTTTTAATATTATTATTTTCGTGTTAAAATTTAATATGATAAGAATATTTTAAATGTTCAAACTTTCTATGTCTATATCATTTTAATCAGATAATATATTCTAAAGGAATATCTAAGTATAAATCTAAATATTAGAAAATAGTTAAATTAGAACATTACTGTATTTGGAAAACCTTGTAATTATTATGCTAATATTTCATATTTGCCTATAGTATCTTTAAAAGAAAATACAGTAATTTTCACTTTCTTATTTCCAATTTTTGTCGAAATTATTTCTTCTACTTTATCTTTTATATGCGTCGGATAACCATCAATACTATTGTATTCCTGGAAAATTTCATCATATGGTTCTACAAACCACCATTGTTGTTTTTCTTCATTAACTTCAATTTGGGATATTTTTAGCACAGTCATTTGCTTTCTAACATGTTTATTCGCGTTATTTTATATAAAAATTCGTGTTTATAACTAAAATCTTTTTTTTTAATTTTAAATTAATTAAAGATTAATCATTTAAAATATATAAAAAATGTAAATATAATCAAAATATGTCTCTAGATTCTAACACTATCATATTTCTTCAAATTTAATATACTCAAATTAAACTAGTCATTTATTGCACGCTTCATGAAATTTATGTGCTCCATTATTTGTAAAGATCGTTTCCTGTAACTACTTTTCCTTTATGGTTTAGTAATCATTATTGATAGTTAAAGCAACCCTCATTCCTCTCTAGGTAACGATGGATCTAGCATAGCATGTTTTTGCGAGTATCATGTAGAATGTCAATATATTATCTAGATTGTATCGCTTTTTCTGTTTTACTTGAGATTATGTCTTTAATCGGGTTTCGTTTGACTTCACCAATATAATTTTTATCGCTGTATATAACGTATCAAAATTTGTATATTTCCAATTTGTTATTGTCTTAATTCAATTTGCTTTCGTATCTAATCCCATTTGAATAAAAGATCGATATTGTAATTATTGTAATTATTGCAATTATTGCTGCAGCAACTCCTGTGTCTATGATTTATGCAAAATAGTATTTTGGTTTATAATTTATTGTATGATTACTATATGAAAATTGTCTATCCTCATCGTTACTATTATTATTATCATTCCTATTGTTAAAATTTCTAAATACCACTAAATCTAATTTTTTACTTTAAATTCAATTATTATTTGATGAATAATTGGAAAAGATTTTTAATTTTCTTCTATGTGAAGTTAAAACTAATCAGTCATCCAAAAATAGCAAACTATACTAACTAACATAATTTCGTTATTCTATTATTCTAGTGAGATACTGAACAA
>JALDXL010000103.1:0-7351 GCA_032155045.1 Nitrososphaerales archaeon | reverse complement strand
CCAGCGCAGATCGCACTAAGGCTTTTATTGGTTAATCCGACCTTCACCCCCTGTACATACGCAGTTAGATCATATTCAGCATCACCTGAAAGTGCTCCTTCATGATCGTCAAACACTGTTATTGAATCGAATTGTACTTTTACCTTATAGATAGGCGGAGGAGTATTAATTTTAGTGTCGTGGTCGGGGACTATTCCTTTCGGTAGTTTCTCTTCTAAAGTTAATGTTGATTTAGGTTCTACTTCAGTTAGGTTCGAAAATTGTTGATTACAAGGAGTAAGGCCGGAATGAGTCATAGTAATAGATTCTGAGTTTGTAGTATTTGAGTTAATGTTGGATGTATCTTGAGATGCGGTAGCAGACTTGTTAGTTTCATTGTATGGTAGTGATTTTTCATTTTCTGAATTTGTTCTTTCAGACGATTCTTCAGATTCAGTATTTAGTGATTTCTGGTTATTTGTATCTGAACTATCTGTCAAGTCTTCAGACTCTAGAGATTTCTTGTTTATGGCATCCGCATATGGTATGCTTATACCTATGCATAAACTGATTACAAGAATAAGCTGAAAAGGTAACAAAATTGAGATATAACTATACGTAATATATCGCCTATTGGAATATTTGATCATTCTTTAAAAGTATAAACTTTCCTAAGTTTCTACTGCGGTTATTAGAGTTTTTCGGAAACCCTCTTAATTATCTAAAATTGTTTATATATTCATGCTTTTGTTGTTTGACATCTGTCTGCAGTGGTATTAAAGCTATTTCTTATCTGTATTTTAATATTCTTCCAGCAGTTCCGGTAGGGTATGGAAAGAGTCAACCAGTATTTCAATGATAGAACTGAATGTTTTGATGATTACTATCCATGCATAAGTAAAGATAATGAATGTAATCTATTTCATTTACATAATTGGTACAATTCTTTGTTTTAATGTACAATGAGACAATATTTGAGAATGATTTCATTAACGAATTGAATGACTGAGGTGATAAGTATTAAGCTAATAAAGGATAAAATTTCAACTCTGTTAAGTTCTTAGACTACTGAAAATGAATTAATTTGTTGAATAATTTTTTTATTTTTAGATTTAACTAATAGTTAAATTTATTCCTTTATAATATTTTTACTAGTGAGATATTTTTTTACATATTGTTGATGATTGCCTTGTAAAATAATTAATCCGTTTTTATAAGTTCCCCCAGTACCAAGATTTTTCTTTAATTCTCTCAACATAATACTTATTAAATCACTATCCTTTAGACCTTGAACAATTGTAACAGGCTTGTTGAATTTTTTTAAGTCTTGATAAACTAAGATGTGTTGTATATCTTTATCCAATTCTTTTAATGCATTATCTATACTATTTAGGTTTTCATTATTATTTTCACTCAATAAATAATTATTACCTAGTATAATATATATGGATTAATTTTGACCATTTAGGTCATAAAGACTTTTTTTAACGATAACACTAATAAATTGTCATTGATTAGTTTTTTTAATAAAATATTTTTTCCATTTATCTTTTTTTATTGAAATGTCTTTGCTAGAGAAACTTAAAGTCTAAAAAAAATAAATAATTATGGTTGATTTTCTAAGGTCACAGAGACATTAAATCTTCTTCCATACCTATTTACAGATATTAAAGTATTATCGTTAGCTTTCTTCTTTTTAATCCGTGTTGAAAGTTCTGTTATTTCTTCTATTCTCTTTTTATCTATTTCTTCAATAATATCTCCAGGTCTTATCCCTGCATCTGCAGCTGGACTATATTCTTCGACTTTGACAACTAATGCTCCTTCATTTGTTGGTAATCTATAATATCTTGCTATTCGATTTGTAATATTAATTGTATATACACCCAACCATGGTCGATTAACTTTTCCGTTTTGTATTAAATCTTGAAGTATTGTTTTTGCTGTATTGATAGGAACAGCAAATCCTATTCCATGAGCATAAGGAATTTTTGCAGTATTAATAGCAACAACTTGACCATTAGTATTTACTAAAGGACCACCAGAATTTCCGGGATTAATTGCCGCGTCTGTCTGAACTAATTCCAAGATTCCTTCCTCAAACTCAATATTCCTATTTAATGAACTAATAATTCCGGTTGATACAGACGGTCCTCCAGTTAAACCAAAAGGATTACCAACGGCAATAACTATTTGACCAACCTTCAAATTATCAGAATCTCCTAATTCTGCAGAAGCAATTGAATCGTTTGAAAGAGTATCTATATTTTCGAGTTTTAATACTGCAAGGTCAGTAAGTTTGTCAGTTCCAATCACTTTAGCATTAAAGGATTTACCATCATGAAGGGTAACTTTTAACCTCCTAGCATGGTCCACAACATGGTAATTGGTTAGAATGTGACCATTATTATCAATGATGATACCTGATCCAACACCCTCAATAGGAAATACGCGAAATAGTTGATCGGTTACCATTCTAACACTTGCAATATTAACTACATTTTTGCTAATTTTTTCAATAGCGTTGATTAGAGTCTCTTCATTTACGGGGATCAATTATACTTCGACCTCCCAGTTCGTTCTAACGGCGATTTTGGTTTTGATGGTACAATAGGTGGTTTCTTTATAGTCGGTTGATTGATTTTCTTATTGATCATTTTTTATATATTATATCACTTTGATGATTAAATTGATTCATTTTATATATACTGGTCATGCCAGACTAAAAATCATTATAGATAAAAGTGATCAAAGAAAGATCTATCAATTATTTTATTATAATATAAACTAGTTCCTTTTCTTTCAATATTTACAAATTTCCAATATTATTAAATAATATTTTATTGTTCTATTTATTCGAAAAAATAAATTTACTATTAGTTTAGGATATATTATTTTTAATATATTAAATAAATACTGAAAAAAGTAAATTAAAATAGTTTTAAGAATAGATGGAAAAGGAAATTAAAAATCAACTATATTTAATATATTTATAACCTCTAATAAATCCTTCAAATATTATTAAGGATACTTTTTTTTTGACTTGTTGTTATTCAGATTTATTTTTCAGATTCTAGTTTTTCATTAATCCAAAGAAATTATTTCTACTCGAAGTTTATTATAATAATAGTTGGCAGAGTAGTTAATAATTAACCGACTCTACCAATTTGAGAGAAAGGTTTTTTGATGTTTTTTCATGACAAAATATATTGTATTCACATACAATTAATTAATAACTTATATCATATATTTGATTAGTTATATGCAAATACAATAAACCATATGATGATTAGACATATAATAATAAATAAATAAATTATAGATAATTAGAACATAGTCTCTTTAATTAAAAAAAATATCATACCTATAAAATTTTAATAAATTCTATTTATATAAAAATTTAGTCTGTTCCATTATTAATTTTATTATATATTTTTCATATAAATTAAGAAAATATAATTATCATCAAAATATAAAAATTGGTATCTATTACATCTATCAAATCATTTTCATTCATTTTGCTGTTGTTGGTCTTGTTGTTGTTGATGATGCTGATTTAAGCCCCACCTATCTCGTACTTTTTCTTCAATTTTTATAAATACTACCCTATCGAATATTAAACCAATTGTAAAAATTACTATCATCGTTGCGATTATTTGACTCATATTAGAAAACTCTCTTCCTACTGCCAAGATATATCCTAAACCAACGAGAGTTGTGATTAACATTTCAGCTCCAATTAATGCATGCCATGCAAATGACCAAGCTTGTCTCATACCTAAAATTAATGATGGGGTAGCAGCAGGTATCAAAACATGTGTAAAAAGAGAAAAACCTTTTGCACCCATGTTTCTAGCTGCACGTAAATATATTGGTGGAACATTCCTAATTCCAGTATAAGTTGATAACATTACTGAAAAAACGCAACTCATTACAACAACAAAAAGTATTCCAAAATCGTTAAAACCTATTAATAAAATCGCAAACGGAATCCACGCAATACTTGGAAATGACTGAAGTCCAACTGCAAATGAACTCATAGTCTTTCCAAATTGTGGAAACTTTATCATTAACAATCCCACAGCCAATCCAAGCGTTAGGGATATCATGAATCCTATAAATAATCTCCACAATGTTAATGCTGTTCCCTCAATTAAGGTAAAATCTGATATTAACTCAATAATTGTTTGACCTACTGCAAGTGGAGACGGGAGTGATAATTTTGGAAATATTTCTAAAGTGTAAACTAGTTGCCATATTCCTATAAATGCACCAATAAAAATAACTAAACTTAAAGTATCTTTATTTAGAATTTTTTTAGATACATTTAATTTTTTTTTCTTGGTTTTAGTTTCAATTTGTGTTTCCAAATTTGTTAAACCTTTACAAATACATGATCAATTCTGCTCGTATAGATCAGAAGTTATTTGATTAATTATTTTTTTTATAATAGGATTATCGATTCTTTCATTTTTTGGAATATCAATGACGTATTCATTCTTTATACCATATATTTGTGGAGACATTACAATAACTCTATCTCCTAATAAGACAGCCTCATTTATGTTATGAGTTACAAACAGGATTGTTTTCCTGGTTTGTTTATGAAGATCCAATAACTCTTTGTATAGAGTTTGTTTTATTGCAATATCTAAAGCCGCGAACGGTTCATCCATAAGTAAAATTTTAGGATTTAGTGACAACGCTCGAGCAAGAGCTACTCTTTGTTTCATTCCTCCAGATAGTTGATGGATATAAGAATGAGAATAATCTGATAAACCAAAAATTTCAAGAAAATGCATCACTATTTTTTCTCGTTGATCTTTTGGAATTTTTGCCATTTTTAGGGCAAATTCAATATTTTGGAATGCTGTAAGCCATGGAAAGAGTGCAGATTCTTGAAACAACATTATTCTCTCAGGACTTATATCTCTTACAGGTTTTCCATTTAATAAAATCTCGCCTCCATAAGAATTCTCAAACCCAGCAATTAAATTGAGAAGTGTTGATTTTCCACAACCTGATTTTCCTAAAATTGTAACTATTTCACCTTCTAAAATCTGTATATTTACATTGTCAAGAACAGTGTGGATTGTATCTGATTGCGGATGTAAGTATTTTTTTGATACATTTCTGAGATCAAGAGACATTTGATCAATGTATTCATTTTGAATATACAATACCTAGTTTTTTAATATTGAATTGTATTTAATTGATTTTAAATATGCTATATAGTAGAATTATAGGCAAGTTTTGCATACATAATTATCAAATAAATAAATGAAAATTATAATATTAAAAAAAATTAAATTTTAAAATTTTGTATATACATAATTTATTTCAAACTTTAGAAATATAATAGTTTATGTTGTTATAATTTTACTATAAAATTTATTCCTTTAGGTGTAATATTTATTATGTGCCAATATTGCCTATATTTCTATTTCATTACATATTTAATAATTCATTAATATGCACTAAATTCAATAACTTACAAGGTTTGCTTAACAAAATATTAACTTTAACTCGTTCTGATGATAAAAAACCACGTAATGTAGGAATTACAGCAATCATAGATAAAATACAGCCATTGGATATAGAGAATTTTAAAAGTATAGTAAATTTTGTGGACTATGTCAAAATTCCACAATCTTGTTTGTTGTTATATTCATCGTCTGAACTTGAAAGGCGAATTAAATTTTACCATGAAAACAATATTTTAGTATCAATAGATAGCAAAAGCACAGAATATGCTCTTTTACATAATTCTTTGGAGGAGTACCTTTGTGAGTTATTATCATTCGGATTCAACATTCTCGAAATAGAAGTTGATATTGATCAAAATATTGAGGAGATTAAAAAAATTGCTAATATTGTGAAACCCTTTAGCTTTGAACTACATTGGAAATTTAATAAAAAAAATCTTGGGAATAATTTATATAATGATAAAATTTTGGAAAAAATCGGAGAATTGCCTAAAAATGATAATACAAAAATCATTTTAGATATAGATAAACAATTTGATTTTGATATATTCACTAAGAGTAATAATTGGAAATTTATTTCCGCTGTATTATCAACATATTCTCAAAAGAATTTTATATTTGAAACTCCGTTTAACTCACTACAATTACACTTAATCGCAAAACTGGGTGAACGAGTAAATTTAGGTCTAATAGATCCTTTCCAAGTTGGATTGATAGAATGGACTAGAAGAAAATTCTATTCTAAACCAGAAAGTATATTGGATTCACAACAAAATATTCCAACTTTCAAAAATATTACTGGAGGACCATCGGTAAAATTTATCTATTTTATTATTAAATCCATACACCCTATCGATCAAACTGAATTAATCCGTATTAGCGAGCTTCCAAGAAGAACAATACAAGCATCGATAAGCGAATTAAAACGCCAGGGAGTAATAATTGAAAATCTAGATCCCAAGGATTCAAGAAAAAAAATTTATGATTTACGAGTTAGTTTTTAATTTTTATGTAAAATTAACTATAAATATAAATAAATTTTTAAAATTCAACTTTTTAAACAAATTGGAAAAAGATTGAAATAAAACCCATTATTTATGCTTATTTAAGAGCATTCTTATATTGAATTTAAATTATGGAGGATATGGATAAGAAATTTAGACCCAACAAAAATACTATAACATTTATTATAATGGGACTGTTAATTTTTTTTCCTTTGATACAACAACAATCATTCTCCCAGTCCGAAGTTAAAAAAGAATTAAGAATCGGATATTTTCCGAACATAAATCATGCTCAGGCAGTGATAGGGATTGGGAATGGAGATTTTAAAAAAGTATTGGGTGAAAACGTAGACATTAAACCTTTCATATTTAATGCAGGTCCTTCAGCTATAGAAGCAATCTTTGCTAAACAGGTTGATGTTACATATGTAGGTCCTAATCCTGCTATTAATGGATATGTTATCTCAAACGGTGAAGATATTAGAGCAATTGCAGGTGCAACAAGTGGCGGAGCTATATTTGTAGTAAGAGCAGACACAAATATAAATTCTGCATCAGATTTTGCAAATAAGAAATTTGCTTCACCTCAATTAGGTAATACTCAAGATGTAGCACTAAGAACTTATCTACTAGAAAATGGATATAAAACGGTAGAAAATAAAGGGAATGTCCATGTTTTACCTGCAAAGAATCCCGATATTTTAACATTATTTTTGAAAAAAGATATTGACGGTGCGTGGGTACCCGAACCATGGGGTGAAAGATTGATAAAAGAAGCTAATGGCAAACTATTTCTCGATGAACGTGATTTATGGCCCGATGGTAAGTTTGTAACAGGTTTAATTATTGTAAGGACAGACTATTTGGAAAATAATCCTGATG
>JALDXL010000102.1:0-7363 GCA_032155045.1 Nitrososphaerales archaeon | reverse complement strand
ATAATTCTATAGGGACAGTGATTATCGAACCTATTCAAGGCGAGACTGGCATCATCGTTCCTCCTGATGATCTTCTTCAAAAAATAAGAGATATTTGTGACCAGAATAATTTAGTATTAATTTTTGATGAAATACAAACTGGATTAGGAAGAACAGGTAAAATGTGGGCAGGTGAACATTGGTCTACTACTCCTGATATTATGTGTTTAGCTAAAGGAATAGCAGGAGGATTGCCAATGGGTTTGACTTTATGCAAACCTGCTATCATGGATGCTATGAAAATTGGAGAACATTCTTCAACTTTCGCTGGAAATCCTCTTTCATGTGCTGCAGGCATAGCTACTTTGGATTCTATTGTAGAAGAAAATCTGATCGATAATGCTGTAAAAGTTGGTAATATTTTCAAAAGCGGATTGATGGAACTTAAAGAGAAACATAGGATAATCAGAGATGTACGAGGATTAGGTCTAATGTTAGCTGTTGAATTGCGTTTTGATGTTCGCGATATATTATTTGAGGGTATTAAAGAAGGACTTCTTATGTTATACTCAGGAAGAAATATAATTAGATTATTGCCTCCATTGGTAATTGATGAAGTAAAAGTATTAAAAACCTTGGCGATTATGGATCAATTATTAACTAAAGAAGAGGAAAGAAGAAATGTTAAATAATATTGATTCATTTGATGAAAAAATAATAAAGATTCTTCAAAATGATGCTCGAAAACCATTTGTAGAAATAGCCAACACAATAGGCTTATCCGAATCAGCAGTAAGAAGAAGGATTAAAAATCTAACTGATAACAATGTTATTAAAAAGTTTACAATTGAGATAAATAACAGTGAAAAAACTAGTGCAATAACTCTCATTTCAGTTGCGTCTAGCTCTGATACATCAACGGTTACTTCTAAATTGTTAAATTTGGAAGGAGTCGATGTTATTTATGAAATAACTGGTCAATATGATATTGCAGCAATAATAAGCGCTCCTGTAATTTCTGAAATCAATTCCTATATTGATGAAGTCAGAAAAATCGAAGGTGTTTCAGATACAAATACTGTAATTATTCTTAAAACATTAAAATATTAATCTAATTTTTATTTCCCGTTTGTATTATTCTATAAACATAGTAGTTATTCAGAATTCAAATTAAACTTTTTAACGTTAACATTTATATTTTATACGAAACCTGTAATGATATTATTAAAATGCTACTGAAAACAGATGATCCTAACTATTATGCGCACCAATATAATAATTTGGAAAATAATGAAAAAAAAATTAAAATTCTTGATTCTACATTAAGAGAAGGAGAACAACATCCAGGTGTTTCTTTTACTAATAAACAAAGAATTCAGATAGCGTGGATGTTGGATTCATTTGGTGTAGATCAAATAGAAATCAGTCCCGTAGTATCACCAGATCATTTAGAAGCAACAAAAACAATTCTTAAACAAGGGTTAAAAGCTGATATAATTGCTCATGTTAGGGCAATAAAATCTGACGTTGATACAGCTTTAAAAACTGATTCTGAATGGGTAGCTACATACATGGGGATATCAGATATCCACCTCAGCGCAAAGCTAAAAATATCTCGAGAAGAAGCAAAAGATAGAGCTATTGAAGTAGCTGAATATATAAAATCGCACGGTTTAAAATCTCGTTTTACTATGGAGGATGCTAGTAGAACTGAACCGTCATTTCTGCTCGAAATGTGCGATGAGATGAATAAAATAGGCATCGAAAGAATTAGTATTCCAGATACTGTTGGAATAATGCGCCCTAATGGCATGTATAATCTAGTTAAAATGGTCTATGATCGGCTAGATAAGTCAAAAACATCGTTGGATGTACATTGCCATAATGATGTAGGTTTAGCATTAGCAAATGCATTATCTGGTTGTGAAGCAGGTGCAGATCAAATTCATACTACAATTGATGGATTTGGAGAACGGACAGGCATTCCGTCTCTTGCTGAAACTTCTATTGCCTTGACTCTTCTTTATAGATCTGATAACAATTTAAGACTCCATATGCTAAAGGATTTGTCAAGAACCATCTCACAATATACTTCTTTGGAAATTCCAGAATCTAAACCTATAGTGGGCGACAGTGCTTATAAACATAAGGCTGGTACTCACCTTGCAGCAATTTTAAGAAACCCGTCAGCATATGAAATTATTGAACCTCGTACAGTGGGAAACAGACGAAAAATTGTTTTTGGGGAACTTGCAGGAAAAAATGGGGCTGCATATTTGTTATCTTTACTTGGCTTGGAAACAAACATACATGAGGCAGAAAATCTTGCAAGAGGATTAAAAGAACTTAGAATGGGCGATCTATTGGAACTATATCTCGATGATAGATTGGAAAGAAAGATACTTAATGAAGAAAGAATTAATCTAAAAAAGGAGTAAATAAAATATGGTAAAATGTGAAGAATGTGATGCAGAGATCAAAATACCAACAGATTCTATAGAAGGTGAAATAGTTTCCTGTCCAGACTGTGGATCAAGTTATGAATTGGTGAAAATTGAAGGTGGATTTACTACAAAACCAGCTCAAGTAGTTGGCGAGGATTGGGGACAGTGACTGAGGGAAAGACTTCCTCTTCTCTCACACTTCTTTATGATACAATACGATGGGAAGAAAAAGCCATATATGAGGCTGCTAAAAAGAAGGGAATTGAATTAAAAAAAATTGATTGCAAAGATCTCGTTCTCGATTTAAATACATCAAATTCGGAATTCAATAACCAAATAATTATCCAAAGATGTGTTAGTTATTTTAAAAGTCTTCATTCTACCGCGGCGTTGGAAGGTTTAGGTGCAAAAGTAATTAATCCACTCAATACTGCAATTAATTGTGGTAACAAATTATTTACTCATATGTTAATGAAAAAAAAAGGAATAAAAACTCCTAAAGTTATAACGGCTTTTTCTTCAGAGTCTGCACTTTCGGCATTAAATGATTTTGGCTACCCCATAATTATTAAACCAACAATTGGAAGTTGGGGTAGATTAATTGCTCTATTACGTGACAAAGAAGCTGCAAAAGCTGTATTTGAAGATAGAGAACATATGTTTCCCCTTTATCAAATTTATTATCTGGAAGAATTTGTTTCTAGACCTCCTAGAGATATAAGGGCTATAGTAGTAGGTGATTCTGTCGTTGCTGCGATTTATAGATATTCTGAAAAAGATGAATGGAAAACTAATATGGCTTTAGGAGGTAGGGCTGAAAATTGTCCAATTACCAATGAATTGGAAGATATCTGCATTAAATCTTCTCAAGCTGTAGGTGGAAAAATTGTAGGTGTGGATTTAATGGAAAGTTCCAAAGATGGTTTATTAGTACATGAAGTCAATAATACCACAGAATTTAAAAATACAGTGAGGATTACAGGAATAAATATTCAAGATATGATTGTAGATTATTCTCTACAGTATCAAATTGATTAGATTACTTTGGTCTCAGATAATTATGCAATAGAACTTTTAAAAAAATCACTTCATCTTTATACTCCATCTAGATCTGAGGGACAATTGGCTACTCTTTTAAAAGATAAATGTATTAATGAGCTTGGTTTTGAGGAAGCACATATCGATAGCGTTGGAAACATTATTGCCACTAAAGGAAGAGGAAATCCAAGAATATTGCTTTGTGGTCATATGGATACTGTTCCAAATAAAGTTCCTGTAAGGATAGAAAATGGTTTTTTATATGGTAGAGGAGCATCAGATGCAAAAGCTCCTTTAATTTCAATGCTTTTGGCTGCTTCTGAATTTCCCAAACAAAATGGTACTATAATCTTTGCTGGTGTTGTTGACGAAGAAGGAAATGCGACAGGCAGTAAACACCTAGCAAAAAATAATTTAGATGTTGATTATGCAATTTTTGGCGAACCTAGCGGTATAGAAAATATTACAATTTCATATAAAGGTAGGTTAGCTATTAAGCTAATTTGTGATGTTTTAGAAAGTGCTCATGCCAGTGCTCCATGGCTAGCAAAAAATTCTATAGAGGAAGCATATAATTTTTGGAATGCAATAAAAAATAGTATAAATAATAATTATGAGAGAGAAAAAAAAAGTAGTTCTGTTAGCTGTTGCCTTACCGAGATCTCGGGTGGGTCAAGTCATAATGTAACACCACAAAAGTGTAAAATTATGATGGATATCAGAATTCCAACCCATCAAACTTGTCAAAAAGTTTTGGATTCTATAAATGATAATATTTTAAAAATATCAAAAGAAAGAGGTGTAAAAACGAATTTAATAATAGAGGATTCAACAGAGCCATTTGAAGCTGATTTTTCTTCTCCACTAGTCAGATCGCTCGTCCTCTCCATTCTTGACGTCTGCAAAAAAAGACCTATGTTACTACGAAAAACAGGCACAGGAGATATGAATATAATTGGAAATGCATTTAAAATTCCTGTAGTAACCTATGGACCAGGAGATCCACATTCTTCTCATAGTGTTAACGAGCATATAAGCATAAACGAATATCTTTCTGGAATTGAAGTATTTAAAAGATCCTTATTCCATATGTCCAGGATACATAATACCCAGAAGAAATAATATTAGAGGTAATAATATCGGAGTATTTAATAATATGTTATGTTTTATCGGGCTGGGAATACACGGTTACTCTGGATTAAGTATTTCTGCGAAAGATATATTGCAAAAATGTAAATTTATTTATATTGAAAGATTTACAAGTTATATTGATGATAATGATATAAAACAATTAGAACGTTTACTTTGTTCTGAAAATAATCAAAATATGAAACTAGTTCCTCGTTGGTTTATAGAAGACGCAAGAGAAATAATTCTTCAATCCAAAGAAAATAATGTTGCTATTGTGACCTATGGGGATCCATTTATGGCTACTACTTTTAACGAACTTTATGTAAGAGCAAGAAAGAATTCCATTGAGATAAAAATAATCCATGGTGCTTCTGGAATTTCATCATTAATTGGTGAGATTGGATTACATAACTACAAATTTGGACGAACTACGACAATTATGTCAGATCCTATATCGGCTATAAGTGTCTATAATACTGTATATGAAAATTTACGGGTTGGCAATCATACTTTAATACTGACTGAATATAACTATACAGATGAAAAAGATTATTTCTTCCTAGATCCTGTTCGAGCTATATATATGCTTTTAGAAGCAGAAGAGAATATACGCTACAAGATTGTATCAGATGATTTGTTTATTATAGTAGCTTCTAGAATAGGAATGAAGAATCAAAGCATTGTAGCAGGTAAAGTTAAATCTATGAAAAAAATAAATTTTGGAAATGGACCTCATTCTATTATTATAACTGGTCAACTCCATTTTACAGAAATCGATTCTATAACATCTCTTTATAAAAACATAGATCCTCCAATAGATAATACTACCTTCTTTCAACATATTGCAATTACTATGTTAGAAAAATATTTACCAAAAGCTAAAAATGCACTGGAAAGTATGAAATTATATCTTGAAAACGAAAAAAATCCAAATTTAAAAGAGAAAAAAGGGATGTTTGATGTATTAGAAAATGCTGAATATTATTTGTTAGATGCTGAACGATTCCTTAATCAGCATAAATTTGAATTAGGAATTCTCAGCATAGGTTATGCAGAAGGACTAATAGATGCATTACGTTTCCAAAAAAATATCAATCCTTGGTTATCATAATTTACTATCTCATTTTTTTAAGGATATTTTTTATATTTTGATTTTGAGAACTATTATTATAACAGAATATCCATTACCTATAAGTAAGGTTGGGTGGTATTAAGTGAATAAAAATGATATTATTTCGGCTAAAATTCCTAATGAGTTATTACAATTTTTAAATAACGAAACTTATTCTTTATTGGTTAAAGGAGAATCAGGAGTAGGAAAAACTACATTATGTCTGACGATTCTTAAAGCATTAAATATAAAAAGTAATTTCTTTTATATTTCTACTAGAGTATCACCTAATAAATTATTTTTTTACTTTAAGTGGATAAATAAATATCTTAAAATAAAACATTCAAATAATCATAATAAATCTTCTAAAGATCTTATTAGCTTCGAACCATTTTTTGAAGATGCTCGTTTAGATGAACCAGAGTCTCTCTTTGAAAGAATAACAAATCAACTAATGGATGTAAGATCCCCATTGATAATTGTAGATAGCTGGGATGGAATAGCATCGTTTATGGATCGTGAATCAAGGCTAAATAATGAACGAGTTTTGCAAACATGGTTAGAACGAGCAGGAGGAAGGTTAATTTTAGTAAGTGAAGGAAACGAAATAACAACCTTAGACTATCTAGTAGATGGTATTGTGACTCTTAAATATTCTAAATTTAATAATATGAATTTAAGAGAAATGCATCTAACGAAACTAGGAGGGATTAATATAAATAAAAATTCATTTTTGTATACTCTATATAATGGAATCTTTAGGATCTACGAACCTTATGATGATCTATTAGTGGATCAAATTATTAGTTTAAAGAATAATATTTCTAAAAAAATTGTAAAAATTGACTCCGGTCACACAACTCTGAATAACGACCTAGGTGGAGGATTTACCAAGAATTCTGCTATTTTATTAGAATATGATTCTAATTTAGATATAAAGCATAATATTTTATTTTTATTAAATTTTTTTATAAATTCAATTAGTAATTCTCATATAGTTTTATTAGATAATAAAATTGCAGGAAATGTTACAGATCTTCTCAAGTTAATTCAATTACAGTGTGCAAATTCCAAAGATTACGATAGATCAATTAAAATAATCGATTTCCATTCAAATTTTGATAATCAAAATAATTTTAATAAAACTGATATATTTTCTTTATTTTCCAAAGAATTGAAGAATATTAATTCGAATACTATGTTATTCAGTATTTTAGATTTAGATTCTTATAAAAATGTGGATTATTATAAATTAATAAATTTTTTGCGAGAAAAAACAGATCTTTCATTTTTATTACGAGAGACGGGTAAAAGTTCTGAAATAGATCAAAAATGGTTCGATTATAAAATTAAAATTTCTTGCATCAATAATATAATTTGTATTAATTTAAAATATCCATACCTACGAATATATGGATTCGAAATTGAGAAATTAAATAATTTAAACACTATACTGACAAGGATAGATCCTTTAGTTTAAATATGATAACACTATGAAAACAAATATTACGCAAATAATACTGACACGAGAAATTCGACTATCTAATTGTTTTACATAATAAATATTATCTATAAATTTAACATCCGCACTTCATTCCTAGGTTAGAATTTATGTTGAAACCCAAGTATTTTTTTTAAAAATACAGAGATAATGAGTTCT
>JALDXL010000101.1:0-7480 GCA_032155045.1 Nitrososphaerales archaeon | reverse complement strand
ACATTTTTAATCAAATAATCAGATATATTATAATTATGAATTTCATAAAAATTGGAAAAATTCAAGTTTTTTTATCTCGTAATTGTTGTGCTTTTGTATGCATTGTTTTTCTCTTTTTCAAACAAGTTATTTGCTTCTTTTACGGAAAAATTTTCATGAACGATAGATCTAACTGCTTTTATCATTGCTATTGGGTATTCTGATTGCCAAATATTTCTCCCCATGTCTACACCAGATGCTCCATCCCTTATAGCATTAAAAGTTAATTCTAAAACATCTTCGACTTTAACTAGTTTTTTTCCTCCCGCAATAATTACAGGTACAGGACATCCCTCAACTACTTTTTCAAAATTTTCGCAATAATATGTTTTAATAATATGGGCACCTAATTCAGCAGCGATTCGAGATGCTAAGCTCAAATATCGTGCATCCCTCGCCATATCCTTTCCAACTGCAGTTACAGCAAGGACAGGAATCCCATATTTTTCACCAAGATTCACAAGGTTTGCAAGATTGGTTAATGTTTGATGCTCATATTTGGATCCAACAAAGATCGATAATGCCAAACAAGATACATTTAATTTTATTGCATCTTCTATTGATGTTGTAATTGTCTCTTTGGACAAATCTTCTCCAACTATGCTTGTTGCTCCTGAAACTCGTAAAACAATAGGGACATTCATACTAGGATTAACCGAAGTACGTAATACTCCACGTGTTAACATAAGTGAGTCGGCAAAAGGAAGTAGTGGCTTAATTGTTCTTTCAGGAACTTCTAGTTTTTCAGTTGGTCCCAAAAAATAACCGTGATCAACAGCAAGCATAACACATCTTCCATCACCTGGTTTGATAATTTTTGAGAATCTATTTTTCATTCCCCAATCCATATTTTATTTACCAAAAAATGATTAATTTCTTAATCTATATATATTTTTTTTAGACTTGATCTTAAGTTGTTATAATAACTTTCATACAATCTTTAGCTTCATGGGCACATAGGAAGGCCTTAGATGAAGATTCTAATTTAAATTTGTGAGTAATTAGATAATCTAAATTAACTCTATTTTCAGAAAGTAATTTTAGTGCACTATTTGTTTCAGTTTCTGAAGCGGCATAACTAGGAATAAGAGAATATTCGTTAGAATACAATTTACTAACATTTAATGGAAATTGGGAATCTTTAGCTGGAACCCCAAACAAGACAATTTGTCCCCCCTTTCTAGTAACTTCAAATGAGTCCGATAGAGCTTCCAAACTGCTTGTTGCAACAATTGCAATATCGACTCCTCTATTGTTTGTATTATCCCTAAGAATTTGAGATACATCTTGAGTGTTTGGACTTATAATCATGATATCTGGATTAAAATTCTTACAAAATTTTAATCTAAATTCATTTAAATCTACGATGAAAATTTTTCCTGCCCCAAAGATCCTGAGTAAATGTATTAACATAATACCTGCTGGCCCAGCGCCAAAAATAACAAAATCATCTCCTTTTTGAAATTCAATTTTATTAATTGCTCTTATACAACATGCTAAAGGTTCTATTAAAGATGCTTGCTCAAAACTTATATTATTCGGTAATTTTAACACACCACCATGTGAGACATTCCAAGATGGAACAACAAATTTGTCAGCTAGGCCACAAGGGTCAATGTTGCTTTTTTGATAATATCCACACATGGTATTATTTCCATGTAGGCAATCATGACAAGAGTTGCAACTTACATGATGATGTACAAACACACGATCTCCAATTTTGAAATTTTCAACATTTTTGCCAACTGCTATTATCTCCCCTGCAGGCTCATGACCAAGCCTTCCTGAAGTCATCCCATAATTGCCATAGACTTTTTCCAAGTCAGATCCGCAAATGCCACATGCCATCATCTTTACCAATATATCACCTTCAGAACTAAGCTTTAATTGATCGTCGACCACCTCAATTACGTCAACTACACCACTTGATAGGATTTTTGTTGATTTCACAAAATATTATCAGTAGTGGGTAATAATATATATTGACTGCTAAACAAATAAAATTAATTTTATTTTTTGTTATATTTATTGGGTTTTCTCTTGAATATTCCTTTACATCCTTCGCAACAGAAATAAAAAATCTTATCATCGTGTTTTAAGACAACTGCTAAATCTTCATCCATTTCTATTCCACACACAGGATCAATAGGCATAGACAAAATGATATCTTAAATAATAATTTATTTGTTTATGTCTATAGATAAATAAGGATAGTATTTACGCAAAAATGAAAAATTCAAACCTTTAATTGAAATTATAGGTAACAAAATATTTTTATAATATAACTTAATTTGTAGTTTTAATATCGTTAATCCTTTATTTTAAATACTACCCCATTTATATTGCCTACCAAAAATAATTGATTATAATAAACGATCTGTTTTAATATTTTTTATTTATATAATTATATAATGTTAACCTAAGGATAACAGGTATGTAAAAGATTTTAAAAATCACGATTTTTTGCATTACCAAATATATATACTAATATTTTGAATATTAATCAGTTAATTGAGAATAGTGAATCTATAATATCTGATCTATACTTTCCTGTAATTAGGAACTATATTATAGGAATTTTAGGTCAGGAAAAAATATTAAATTTATCAAAATTGTTAACAATGTTTTACAACAAATATATTATCTTACTTAGAATTAGATATTTGTAATGTCTTATCCTTGTTTAGAAATTGTTTGTGGAAATTGTGGAACGATCATTAATAGAATGATAAACCTTAAATCTATAAAAGATAGTATACGTCCATTCAGTGGAAGGTGTAATAAATGTGGAATTTCTCTTAATCCGACAGATTTTTCACTAAATACTGTAAAACAATGAATTTTTATTTCAATTCAAAATCTAACAATTTTAAATTTGTCTCGTATGAAATAATCTAAAATACATAGCTTTATTTATAACTTAATAAGTATCGCCAAACTATAACTTATAATTAACCCAATACCAATCAACCTTGAGAATTTTATTGTATTTGAAACTGCTTCAACAACATATTCTATATTCTCATAATCTTTAAATAGTAATTTAATTGACTTTATAGCAAAAGGTAACGATATAAAAGTAATAATTGAATAGAATGGTAAATATTCTAATATTATACCTATACCCAGCAAAAAGTATATAGAACCAATCAATAGTGGAAATATCTTGATCCCTCTATCTTTTCCAACCATTATAATTAGTGTTCTTCTTCCTTTCGATTTGTCTGCTATATAGTCAGGTATAGACGCAATAAATAATACTATTGATGATAGCAAACCAATAATTATCCCAAGAAATACTACCGAACTATCAATTATTCCAGATTGTACATAAGCTGAACCAATAACAATCATTGATCCTTTTACCGCTACTAATGTTTCTCCTAAACCAATATTTACGACGGTTGTAGAATAAAAATAAATTGAAATAACAGCAACGGCTAAAATAACTGCTACCAAAATACCGTTCTGAAGAACAAAATAAATTCCAATAACCAGACCTATCAACAAACAAAGTACGCCAGCTTTGTAGACTGAATTGGGTTTTAATTTGTTATCTGGTAATACACCTGTTCCACCACTAAATGGAGTTCTTTTGGTAATTGTATCAATACCTCGTTTGTAATCCCAGTAATCATTTAAAATATCGACACTAGCATGTAAAAAAACAACGCCTATATATGTTAGGAAAGCATCGAAGAGATTAAATGAATTATATGCAAAGTATGAATATAATATACCATTTGTTATACCTATAACTGATGCCAGCAAAAATTTTATTCTTATAATTTTTAGCCAAACTGAAATTAACAATTATAGGAGTATGATCCGTTTTTTCTATTATTTGTTTATTTTTTTAATAATTTTTTTATTTATTTTGTCAATAAGATATCAACTTGTTATTAATATCAAGTTATTATATTGTTAGTTAAAATATTACTTCAATATCTGTCTTATGTGATTTTTATTCTAGTTTTATCATTTATATAGTTAGTGAAAATATATAAATTATCTTTGATCGATCTCACACATGAATTATGTTTACATTCTTTACGATTGATAAAGCAAATACTATTTTACCTAAAGTAAAAAAAAAATTTGAAGAAATATTATGTTGTAAGAATAATGTAATGGATATTCAAGAAGAACTCCAAAATCTTTCGGATTCAAACTGTTCTTTTGAGAAATTTATAAAGAAAAAACAAGAATTGAATCATATTGTTACTGATCTATACAAATTGATTCAAGAATTAGAAGATATGGGTGTAATGGTAAAAAGTGTAGATGAAGGCTTATTAGATTTTCCATCTATAAGATATGACAAAGAAATTTGGTTGTGCTGGAAATTTGGGGAAACTAAAGTAAAATTTTGGCATGGGAAAGAAGAGGGATTCATGGGTAGAAAGCCAATTCCTATGGAAGGGTTTGAATATTTAGATGATTTTGCTGATCTACGATAAAAAATTGGAAATTAAAATAGCATTGTTTTGATCAAAATCTAAAATTCGGAAATATGTTTGAATAAAATCGTATAATATCAATTGTAAAATTATAATTCTTACATAAATTATTGTCCCAATATTTATTTTTATGCAAGTGTTAAAAAAGACAACAAAAAAATTCCATATGATAATATAACTTGTAATATAATATCCTGCATGCAAATTATTCAAAATGAAAAGATTTTATACGAAACTCATGGTTCCTGTAGATCATTCGATATTTCTTTATCAGCATTAAAAACAGCAGTTAAATCTATTGATCCATCCATATTAATAAAAAAATCAATTCAAATAAATGATAATAAACTCGTTATAAATGATGTAAAAGGGATTAAATATTTTTTTAATTTAAACAATTACGAAACGTTTCATATATTTGGAGCCGGAAAGGCAACAGCTAGAATGACTAAAACCTTAATGGAAATTCTAAATCTAAAATTTACTTCAGGAGCAATAACCATTCCCTATCATGAAAAAGTATTGCCATACAATTTATTAGTAACAGAAGCAGGACATCCTATTCCAGATAAAAATAGCATTAAAGGAACTAAAAATATTTTAAAACTTTTGAAAAAAATCAAGACTAAATCTCTAGTCTTTGTCCTTATATCAGGAGGAGCTTCATCATTGATGTGTCTGCCTGCAGACAAGTTGTCTTTGACTTCAAAACAAGAAATTACAAAACTATTGCTAAAATCAGGTGCCTCTATCCATGAAATTAATACGGTAAGAAAACATCTATCAAAAATTAAAGGAGGGAAATTACCTGAATATTTAACCAATAAAGGACATATAATAACTCTTATTTTATCAGATGTAGTTGGAGATGATATAGATATAATAGGTTCAGGTCCTACTGTTAGAGATTCTACTACATTTGCAAATGCTATAGATATTCTTAAAAAATACAATTTATGGGACTTAAATGATAAAAATAATTTGCAAAATCTTTTAAATGTTAAGAAAGTTTTACAAGATGGCCTGAAAGATTCTCCCGAAATAAAATCTAACATAAGGCAAAATAGTTGCAATAACATAACCAATATCATAATTGGAAATAATGAGATTGCCTGCAAAAATGCTATGGGAGAACTAATTAGAAATGGAATTAAGACAAAATATTTAGGATCTGATATTACTTTAGAAGCCAAAGATTTTGGAAGACAATTAGCAGAATTACTTGTTTCATCTCACTCAGAATTCTTAAATGAAATCAAATTTTCTAAAGGGTCTTTTGCATACGTGATAGGAGGTGAAACTGTGGTTAATCTTTCTCTAAATGAGCATACAAGGAAATCGAAAATAGGAATAGGAGGCAGAAATCAAGAAACTATAGTTTCGTCAATCAATTATCTAAAGAATTTTAATGGTTTAAAAGATTTTACTATTATTAGTTTCGCGACGGACGGAATAGATGGCAACTCTGAATTCGCTGGAGGATTAGTAACTCCTATAACAATAAATACTATTAAAGAAAAAAAAATAGATATAAAAAAATACTTAATTTCGCATGATACGACTAATTTGTTAAAAAAAATTAAATCACACATATTAACAGGAAGAACTGGAACAAACGTAAATGATATCGCTATAATCTGTAATATAAGGAACGATAATTGATTTCTATTAAATAGAACCTAACTCATGGTGAACCATATATCTCTTAAGAGGAATTACTTTGTAATTTTGCAATAAATCAAGATAATTTTATAAATAATATTCATAATTTCAAAGGCATAATTCATCCAATTGTTTCTTTAACTATCCATCTCTCTGATCGATATTTCTCCAAAATGAATTTTTTCTCTATTATTGCTTTCATTTTGTATTAAAAGACCGCAATCATTATCAATATCATAAGCAAAAGCACGATATTTTTTATTATCGTGACTATATACATATATACTTTTTCCAATAGTATTACTCAGTTGTTTATAAATCTGGATTAATTTAGTATTATCTATGTCATTTTGTACTAGAATTAAATAATGTTCGATCCTTTCTAATATTTTTTTTAAAAGTATCAACCTGTCTCCGTATCTTATACTAGTCACATTATGAATAGATATTATTTTTTGAAGTCCAATTGTGTGTTTTAAATACAAATCAATTTTTTTAACATCTACCTTAAGGTTAATCCCTATACCTATCACAACATAATTTATAATATTATTCTTAATACTAGAATCGATTAAAATTCCTGCAATTTTTTTATTATCTATAACAATATCATTAGGCCATTTGATACGGGTTTCTAAATTAAACAATTCGTTAATCACTTCACATACAGAAATTGTAGGTAATAAGGGCAACAAATTAATTTTGTTAACCGGAATAATTGGTTTAACAATTAACGATACCCAAATCCCTCCTTTGAGAGATATCCATTTCTTGCTTCCCCTTCCTTTCCCTCCATATTGCTCATCTGAGATAATTACCGTTCCATTTTCGTTTGGTGTACCAGCTTCAGCAAGGGAAATTGCGAGATCTTGAGTAGATGATATCGTTTTATAATGAATAATTCTTTTTCCAATAAAGTGAGTAGATAGGTCTAAATTGATTGTTTTAAAATATTGATTCAATATTAATATTCAATATTTAACAATTTATATAGTAAAGGATATTTCAATACAATAATTTGACAATAATATATCCATTTCATAGGTAAATATATTTTTTTCAATATATTTATTAATATTCATGTGTTTGAAATGCAAATTACATTGTTTCAGTATCTTTTGAGATGTGAATAAAGGGGAAGAAAAAACTGCTTAGGAATTATAGATGGGAAAAATTGGATCCGACAATTCATAATAATATCAAATATCCTAACGAAGATGATACCGTTATATTACAGTTAATAAAATAACTTTTTGAAGAACATATTATAACAATAATTAAAATTTAATTCAAACGAAATAAAGAAATTCAGTAGTAAA
>JALDXL010000100.1:0-7496 GCA_032155045.1 Nitrososphaerales archaeon | reverse complement strand
AACTCAATTCAAGAAAGTACTAATACAAAGAATACATTACTACAATAGTGGATGTTCTCTTTCAAAAGTTATAACCATAACATGAGAATAGAGACATTCACAGCTAAATCTATTTCCTTAACTTAACAGAACCAAAATAAGAACAGTAAGTAAATCGTTTTAGTATCTTGAATTTAAATAAATTCTTATTATAACAGGTTAATCTATCATTGATAAAAACATTGTTTGGATTTCAAAACACTTAAACATTTTAATAAATCATTTTACAAGCAACTATGTTTAATTTATTTAAAAATGAACATTCCATGATTGCTCTAAAATTGACAATTTCGATTGCTGGAATTATATTTTTTATTACTGAAACTTCTACATATAACTATTTAAATGCAATAGCTTTTGCATATGCTAATATAGACAATAATAACAACTCTTCATCATCAAATCTTCTAAATGAGAGCTACACTATCGTAGAACAAAAGACTGTCATGTCCCAACCTGCGCCTGTAAGGCATCCTGGACAACCATCTCATGAAGTAGTATTTGCTCTTCCTTTAAGAGACGACGGAATGATTTGGTCAGGAATTGTAACCTTTACTGCTAGTAAACCAATCGAGGCAGAGATTCTTCATTTTTATTCTCCAGAACAGAAAATAGATTCAATACATGGTGAACCATATCATGCAGTATTACCAGGTAATAAGAGTATTGCTATAACTCATTTGAGAGATATAATTGATGTCCCAATAGAAATAAATGGTACTGGAATAAGCTCTGGTTCTTTTAATTTTGTAGGAAATGCATTAGTTTTTCATAAAACAAATGGTGAGCCGTTTACCGTGACATATACTATTGACGCAAAAGTTAAAAATATTGAAAATAATAAATGATAGCTTATTTGTGTAAAGATACGCATATATTTTTTTAAAAAATTATATATGAAGTAAAGATTGTAAATTGTTATTTATTTACCAGATAATTATTTTAGCTAATAGTCTTTGTTTAAATAAAGATCGGTCAAACAAGAGAATTAAAATATAATGATTTCATATAATATACAATTTTCAAAATATATTGGAAAGCTCTACAAAAAATCGAAACGAAAAAGTGGTATCCTAACACATGCAATTTTTTGTAATTTGAAACATAAGTTGCATTCACCATTAGAAAAAAATCCTAATTAAACGAGTTATGTAAAACTTTAAGGATAGAACTGAATATTTTAATGATTATTATCCTTGTGTAGATAACAAAAAAGAAACTATAATCTACAACATGTATACAATTGGATAAAATTATTCATCTATGTATATAATACAAAAATAATAAACATAATTCAATTCAAAATTGGAGGAGAAATAGTCTTAAGTTAACATAGCCTTGTAGTAAGGAAATTTCATAAATTGACTACAAAGTTGTATGGTTGAGCAAGTTCGTCTGACAACTACTGTTTATCTTAACTCCAATTTCATCACGGTCTGAAGTAACCATAATTTTTCAAATGTTGTTACGTATGTATAGGTTATCTCTTCGTTGTTAGAATATGTTACAACATACACTGTTTCCCTATCATAATCGATATGATCTGTAGTCGAAAGTTGCAGGAACCTAATATTGTCAGATATTATGTAGATATCATTATTCTCTAGTTTTCTTTCAAAGATCCGTATATTAGCTACCTCTTTATAACTATTAATAAGTCCATAATCGACACCAAACGGAAAAAGAATTTTTACTAAAATATTTGATCTTGTTTTTTTCTTCAAAAATTTTAGGATACTTTGTGTTTCTTCTCTCTTTAAGGTATTTATATTACAGAATAAAATAGTGATATTGTCTTTTGCACCTTTTATTATTTCATCAATGCGATTATCAACCAATTTGAAATCTTGTATGTTTTCTGTATGCAATTGATCCTTCTGGGAAAGTTGACCTTTGTGTTTCACCGAAATATTGTTATGATATTCTGTTGCATAGTTTTCTTTCACTGAACTCTGCATAGTCAGCATCTTACTATATTTTTCTGCAGAGTCTTCGCTTAATATACGAATAAGTTTGTAATACCACAATAATGAGGAAAGAATGCATAGATAAGCGAACGCCCACATCCCTTCCCATATCAATTCAGTGTCAGAAAGAAAGTCTTCATCAATAATAGCTATATTCAAATAGAAAAAATCTGTGATAGTTGTTAATATCAGGAAAGAGGTAAATAAGATCCAGTGATAAATATAAGGATTATTTCTAAGTAACCTCGTTAGAATGAGAATCGAAAGAGATAATAAAATACTGTCACTGTAGTTAGTTATGGTACTAATCACAATTTCAGGCCACTGGGATTGAAAATTTACTTCTTGGCTAAAAACTATGATAGTTGATATTACAGGTACTACAGATGCGAGTGTTACTACAAAGGCAATCACCCTGCGTTTTATTAATCCATCTCTGTTTATAGTCTTAAATGATCTGTAGGTAAATAGCATTAAAGGTACATAGCCTGCAAGATAGAAAATTTCCCCAACACCTGGGTATGGAGCATCTATATCTAATACAATTTGATAATATGAATATGTAAATTCACCAAGGAACCAGAGAATTACTCCTACGAAAACGAGCTTAAATTTCTGAACTTCTATTTTTCTGGGATTTGAAAGTATTATAAACAAGGATATACATGTAGATGACCCCAACAAAACTGCTGAGGTTGTGCCAATGTATCTGTCGCCATCAGTAATAAATAATATTATATGTATAAACACGATAGCTACAGCTATAGCAATTATAAATCCGAAGAACAAATATTTCGTTTCATACTTTATTGCAAAAGTAGATTCAATATTTTTTGTTCTGCTCAATTAAAATATGTATCCTTTTCAAATTATATAAATCATCCTCGATAATATATTGTAAGATGTATTCTAATATGATATATTTATTTTGTACTTTATATTATAAACAAAAAAATTAAACTCTTTTTCAAAGTTCCATATTATATAACATCTATTCAATGAATATAACATCTACAAGACATTAAGATATTTGATCACAAAGCTATTGAAATGGATTTAACATTAGGACAGGGAAGAATGAAGTTGGTATCTCTTCTTCCTTTCTTTTCCTTTCTCCTTTGTTATAAGAACTTGTTTATTATAATTAATGCAAAACGAATATCCATATATACTGCTATTTTCAATACATTAGATATCATATGCAAACATATGATATTGCGATATAATATATCAGGTTTTTGTGATGTAGGAAATCCGCAAGGCGCTTCCCACAAAAGGGAACCAAACCCTTAGTCACAACAACAACGCCGCAAGGCGCTTCCCACAAAAGGGAACCAAACCCTTAGTCACAACAACAACGCCGCAAGGCGCTTCCCACAAAAGGGAACCAAACCCTTAGTCCGAAAACCTGATCAATTATATCAATAAAAAAATGAAAAAAAAATTTATAGATAAAATTTTACATATATCAACATAGATCCAATTATAGAATGTAACAATATAGGAAAAAAATACCACAATCGATGGGCATTAAAAAACATAAATTATAAATTCTTGAAAGGCAAGGTGACACTCATATCAGGACCTTCTGGTGCTGGCAAGTCAACTTTAATAAATATTCTGTCAGGAATTATTCCCCCAACTGAGGGAACTGTTTTATTAATGGGAGAAAATTTAAAGTCCAATTTTAAAAAAATTAAACCTCATATTAGCTGTGTTTGGAACGAACCGTCTCTATTTACCAATATGTCAATTATTAATAATTTACGTTTTTTTTCTTTTTTGAGAGGATTTTCTCTTATTGAGATAGATACAAAAATAAATGACATACTACGGAATTTTGAAATTAGTAACGATAAGAATAAATTTATCAGCAATCTATCTCTAGGAAGTAAACGAAAGGTTGATCTTTGTCGAGCATTAATTAATAACTTTGAAATTCTTTTATTAGATGAACCATCAGTTTACTTAGATAATAAAGCCAAAAAAACATTAGTAAAAATACTTTCTCAGTATAAAGAAGCAGGAAAATCAATAATAATTGTTTCACATCATGCATCTCTATATTCTAATTTAATTGATAACATAATCATCATGAAGAATGGACAAATCGTAAATAATCAATCAATGGAAAATTTAATAAATGATACGAAAGAATTCAGAAATGCATTCATTCTGAAAACATCAAATAGATTATTAGCAAATGAATTGTTACAAACTTTACCTGATATTGAGAAGACTTATGTAAGCCAAAAAGCAGTTCATGTTTATTTGAAGGAAAATGGAGATATAACTTCTATTATCAAATTACTTGCCAATAAAGGATTAAAAATTAATAAAATAATTAGTAAAGAACCAAATCTAGATAAATTAATTGGAGAAGTAATTAATGCTCATTGATGCACTGGTATTACTGACTATCAAAAAGATAAGAAATAACCTTTCTTTTTCACTAAGTACTTTTACCACAATATTGCAACCAATATTATGGTTAAGTATTTTTATTTATTTGAGAGAGGAACAAATAATATTAAATATATACAATAATCAAATTAGATATATTGATTTCTTAGTTCTAGGAATTTTTGTTTGGAGGATAGTAAGTTTTATCTTAGGTAAATTTCCTAGTTCAATAAAAGAAGATTCATCTGCAATCAGAAGTATAATTACTTCCCCAGGAGGAGAAAAGATATTAATTTGGTCAAGTATCATTTCTACATTTTCTATTGCAATAATTATTGGTACTAGTATACTAATAACTGCAGTATTACTCTATAATTTTTCTATTTTCCTTAATCAAATCATGGTTGCTTCTCTAGTATTCTTGTTGATAATAATTATTCATTTTGAAATTGCCAGTATTATTGTTATTTCTCGTATACATATAAGGGATATGAAGAGTATAGGATTTATAACAACTACCATATTTGGATTATCTTCTGGTGTATTCTTCCCTGTAGAATTTTTTCCATCGCCAATAGATAATATTGCATATATACTTCCATTAACTCAAGGATTAACTATCATGAGAGAACTCTTGCTTTTTCCAAATCTTTTGCCTAACATTAATTTATTGACTGCGCTCATAACAGAAACAATTGGTTTTTTCATATTAGCAATCTTTCTGTATAATAAAAATTTTAAACCTCAGTGGCTCGAAAAGCTATGAAATCAAATCATAGAGAATTTAAATATATTATGATACAATTATATGGATACTAATCATACTATAAATAATACAATAGAATATAAATTATAGATGCTTGTCGTAAAACAGAAAATCTAAGTAATTTATAAGAATTAAGATAAATACATCTAATGAAATTTTAAATGATAAGTTTCGAAGTTAACAAAACTTGTGGAGAATAAAATGAGAAATGACAGTAGAAACTATTCTCTGGTAGAACATATAACTTAGGTTATGAAAAGAAATTCATTTGATAAGATTCGAGATGATTTTGTTAAACATTGGTTTGATAATTCAATAATTAAACCTCCGAAGAATAAATGAGAAACAAGACTGTGGGTGTAAAGAATCCTCGGGAATACAACGATTTGTAATTATTTGTGTAATAGAACAGGTTAGATATTTTATATAAAGATTCGATATAAATTATCTATTTAAGAACAAATTTCCCGAGAAGGAATAAAGGACGAGGACGACGACGACAACAGAGCGGACCATAGGGAACTTTTCTTCGGAAGATATTATAGTTCTGTTTGATCTTAGATATATACAGGAGATCTTTATTATTAATAAAAATGAGATAAATTTTTAGTTATTGCATTATCGCATTAATTTTTTATGGTATTCTAATAATAACGACAGTATTAGAGAATCTGTAGCATAATTCTCTCCTTTTGCTTCTATTGAAGGAGAGTATTTACTAGCTGACTTTAACATTTGATAGAATAGATCTTTATCTGTTTCATTCAATCCAGAAGTATAACTTTCCCAGTTTTCTATTTCTCTGTCTAATATCCTCCTATACATTAGATTTAGGGTAAATTTAGAGAATATAACTAGTAAAATACATGAAAGAGAGGGAGAGTATCTAATATAAGAATATTCTAGTAAAATACTATCAAGACAATTTAAATAAGAAATCGATATCTCAATTATGAGTTATGTAGAAATTGAAAAACAAAAAAAAGAGATTCGAAAAAGAATCAATGAAGAAAAAGGATTTTCTACATATATCAACACTTTATTAATACAGGCTAATGCTACAATGGAAAAGAATTTAAGTCCTAATTTTAATAGTTTGGACTTTGCAGTCTTAAGGTTGATGATGATAGATTATTTAAATTATATTAACAAATAACAATTTGTTTTATTTATTTAATATAGTAACAAAATAATTATTAAACTTTCTTTTTACTTCTCTCCTTTTACCTTCAGGAACTTCAAAATATACAACTAAAGAAACAATATTACCATTAATATGAGATTGCGAACCATGAATTTTTTTATTACACTCTGAGACAATATCAGATAATTTTCCTTTTTTTGAATTAAATCAATAGGACCAATCAACAACTCTAAGAAATTGGACAATTTGGGTTTAGTTTATTTTGAAAATCTATTATAATAATTAGGTTTAGGTATGCAATTAGGCGATTTCCTTCCGTTTTTGTTAGTATGTTTTTACAGATATTGTTTTTGTTTTATAAATACTTCAAGATATGAATTTGAAGATATCTCAGTAGATTCGAGTACCGCAATTTTATGAACAAGATTTAGGATTGATAATAGTATGAAAAAAAATCTTATTGTAAATCATCTTTTTCTCCTTCCTCTATTCTTTTTTTATGTGTTTGAATATTTACAAAAGTATCTTTGCAATATTCAGAACAAAACCAGATTGAACCTTTCAATTTGCCTTGAACTTCTTTTGGAGATTTTAGAACTAATTCTTTAGAACAATAATAACATACTAACTTCATTTCTTATTAAATTAGGTTATAAAATGATAGGAAATA
The DNA here is from genome assembly GCA_032155045.1 of Nitrososphaerales archaeon. GTDB lineage: Archaea > Thermoproteota > Nitrososphaeria > Nitrososphaerales > Nitrososphaeraceae > TH1177. Next base: position 507 of record JALDXL010000100.1, on the reverse strand, counting down.
AAGGTAGCCGTATATATGGTAAAGTTAAATCATTTCATTTTTTTGTTCCTTCCTTCTTTATCGTTTTTCTTAATATTTTTGGTTTGTTTGAAGGTTCGTTTTATTTTATATTTTGATCTACTTAAAATTTTAGGTTTTTTTACAATACAGAGAAGAATTAAAAAATTAAAATTAGATAATAAAATTATCCTGGATTGCTTTTGAAATTGTATTTGTAAATTTAAAAGAATAGAAATATAATAAATAATTATAAATAGAGAAAAAAGAAAGTTTGCTAAATTCAATTTAACTATTTTTAGTTTGTATATATAAAATTCTTTTAACAATATTTTTGTGTCCAGATCATGAAGGATATCTTTTAAAGTTTTATATTTATCTATATCTTTTGAGAGACTTTCAAAATAAGTTGTTGTACTAGAAGGAATATTATTACACATATCTTTTTTAAATATATTGAAAGCTAATAGTATATTATATTCATTTAATCCGTCATTTACCAAATTTTGT
>JALDXL010000099.1:0-7606 GCA_032155045.1 Nitrososphaerales archaeon | reverse complement strand
CTTAGAATCAATATTAGTATATAATGAATTATAACATCTATTAAATTCAACAGCAATTTAAAGTAATAAAATTATCCATTAATAATATCATCAAAATGAAATTTTGTCTTGAGATTTGGGGAACAAACTATGATAAAATCCAAAATGTTTGCATTTTTGCTGAAAAAAATGGATATGATGGATTTTTTTATGGTGAATCATTAACAAATATTGATCTAGATTGCTGGACTGTTTTATCATCATTAATAAATATTACAAATAAAATAAAACTTGGGCCTGTAATAACTTATCTATTTCCAGAATATCGCAACATTGCATTAATAGCAAAACAGGCAATAACGTTCCAAATATTATCCAACGGAAGATTAGAATTTAGAACAGGAACTGGAGCAACATTACAGTATTCCGTACCATGGTGGCATCCTTATGGAATTGAATATCCTAAATCTGCTAAAAGAGTGGAATTGTTAAATGAAGGATTATATATTTTGACCAGACTTTGGAATAAAGAATTATCATCTATTAAATTTAAGGGAAATTATTTTGAACTAAATTATGCTAATATAAAAATTCCCCAGATAGAAATTGAAAAGATTCCAATTACAATTGCCGCCAAGAAAAAAAAGAGTATGAATATTGCAGCAAAGTATGCAGATACATGGGAGTCTTCTTATATTTCTCCTGAAAAATTTTTAAAATTAAATAATGAATTCACTAATATTATCGATCGTGATAATGCTAAAAAAATTGCAAGATCTATTGAATTAGATGTCATAATCGCTGAATCTGCTAATCATCTTGAGTACAAAGAAAAAATATTCGCAATGGAGAGAGGAGGACCAAACATATTACATCAAATTCGAAAATATGGACTAATAGGAAAACCTATCACCATAGTAGACAGAATTAACGAATATCGTGAAGCTGGAGTGACTCAATTCCTTCTTGCTTTTCAAGATCCATTTGACATAAGATCGTTAGAATTATTTAATGATGTGATAAAATGTCTTAAATGAATTTGAAATTAATATTCAATACAATAAGTTAAAACAATCCATTTTATGAATATTAATTGTAACTATATAATATTGGTTATATTAGCGATAAATTAATTAATAAAAAATAACACAATTAGGTTAAAGAATAAAGTTTTTAAAATCAAAATAACACGTTTTATTTACAAGATAACGTAAAATTAAAGAAATAGCAAAACAGAAAACCAATATAACATCATTACAAAATTGTAAATCTGTCCATCATTTAAAAACCTAATTATAAAAATTATAGATATCAGAACATAAGAATTCAAATAAAAAATAAATAGATTTATATTTTAAGTCTATTTATGGACAATAATTACTTCCATCAGCTAAAACCATACAATCTTCTTCTTCATTTACTTCAATAGCATCAAGAAGAGTATTATTTGGATTGCTTATGGTTGTATCATTTTCTAAGATGGCAGTATCATTTCCTTCTAATTTTTCAAATTCCTGAATTGTCTCCGCGCCAGGATCAGGTGTTTCTGTAGTTTGAGCAACAGCAAAATTAAATCCATTTGCATATCCTAGAGATAGGAAAGAAAATGCAGCACCAACTAATAGTAATATTCCTACATTAGTTTTTTTTCTCATTATCAATAGTATATAAGATTATTATAAAAATATTTCCATAACTTCTGATTATATATCTTTAATATATAATTTACCAAGAAATATTTCACATTATTTTATTTTATGTGATTGCAAAGTAATAGATGATTTAGTTATATATATCAAATTTTAAAAGACAAAATATTATAAAATCTAATTTAAATTTAAGTTTAAAATTAAATATCCAATTTAAAAAAGGTATCTAGTCTTAGTAAAAACTAACAAAAGAGAAAGAAGAAGTAAGGATTCTACAAAAGTATAATAAAATACTGTTGATTTTCAATTCGAAATATATACTATAAAAAATATATAGGTCTGTCTTTTTTAAAGGTTAGCAATGCAATTTGCTGAGTAAAAAACTTCTGTTAAAAGGATTTTAAAATGGAAATTTGCTGGATTCAGTATATTCTTTGTTGGAATGTTATTTATTACAATAATACACGATTTAATGACTGGAGAATCTTCACAAATAGCAGAATATTGTGCTAAATATGGTTTTTTAGCATCACCTGAATGCTGGAAATAAAATAAAAAAATTTGTAGATCGGGACTTTCATTTTCTTCAGTATTATCTTCATTACTTTTTTATTTTGTTTTAGCTCAAGATTATGACAATCCTCCAAGACCTCAACCTGAGATAGACATTTAATGTAATACAAATTATAGGAAATGAAAAGTATAAGGTTATCGTTACTACTTGACTTAAATAATATTATAAAATTAATTATAAAAATAAAAAATGTAGGATTCTGTTATCATTCGACTCTAATACTAAGCATCTCTTAGACATTATATGTATTCATCTATATCTCCTGGTGACACACCTAAAGTTTCAGCTGCATTCTCAATTTGAGCACATAATTGTTCAATAGTATTTGTTTCTGAACCGATTACAAAACCCTCGCCTATCTCGCGTACCTCATCAGTTGTGAAAACCTCATTGAAAGCAAGACGTATACCTTCAAGTCCGTCTTCTATTATTGTTTGAAGCGTACTATTTGCAGCAAAACATTCTTCGAAAATATCTGAGATTGGTTCTTCTTCTTCTCCAATAACTACATTGTTGTTATTATCTATACAATCAAGATCAAAATTACCATTATTAGTTCTTAGACCATTAATTTACCGTATTACTGTAATACTGTATAAACGCAAGATATATATAATTGAGATATGCTAAGAGTGCTCTTGGTTAAAGATCCTAACAAAATTAAAACTACTTGGTTATTACCAAGGGATTTAGTTAAAGAAGCTAAACAATACGCTTTAGATCATGATACTAATGTTACTGCAATTATCATTGATGCTTTAACCGATTTCCTGAGTAAAAAAGGTATGAATAATAAGAGATGAAATTAAATTTCTCTCTGTATTCATCGATTTTAACAATCATTATAACAATAATAATTTTTTCTTATTATAATGCAAACGGAGAACAATCTCCAGATATTTTTTTCAAAGTTAATAATGCAAGTTCTCAATCAGTTGATGATCATGAAATAATAATAAAAATCAATAATATGCCTACAAATAAAGAAATCTGTAAATCAGGGGATTGTTCAATCGAAATAATAAAGTTTAATGAATATGGTGTTAGTACTGCCAATATATTTTTACCAACTCCAGGTATACAGGATATGCATTCAGGAGTAGATTTTAGACTTCATGATACAGCATATAACAATTTATCAGAAACAGAAAGAAGTTTGCAAGAGAGATGGAATATTTGGGGTAATTGTGCTTTTGAAAATATACAAGATACGAAGTTTATTTGTGAAAAAGATACTTCGGATACAATTACATTATCCAATCAAGTTCAAGACATCAATTTAATTTTACCCTTGATATTTGGCAAATATGATCCAAAATCAGACATAATGATATTTACTGCTAATTTTAACTAAGAAATGAGCTCTTCTAATGAATATAATTATGACAGACCCTCCCTTGCTATTTCGTTCTTTCTAATTAATATATTACAAGATTAGAAAGGGCATAAGAATAAAAAATGAAAATTAATTATTATCCTAAATGTAATTCAAGACTTTGGGGTGTTGTAAGATATTCTGCACCAAAAAAATTATTTTATCTTACTTGTGATGAATGTACCTATTCAGAGATAAAAGAATGGGTTTATCTAACTACATAACAAAAATGAGCTCTTCTACAATTATCAATCCTAAACCGTGCAATTATGGTTGTGGTTGCAGAATTTATTGGAGTGTAGCCGATAACGCATACTTTGAAGTATTTACAAAACAAAAACATATTTGTAAAAATAGATCTGTAAGTAAACCCAGTGGTATTTTACCACAGGGTAATACTAATCGACCATTTTATTACAACAAATTTACAAAACAACCTAAACCAAAAATGTCCAATTCACTAGAGTTGTTGACAGATCCTATTGATTCAATTCAGAAAAAATATGAAATACTTTCTGATTTAGTTACAGAATTTAATGGAAAAGTCCATGGTACACAATCTCATGTAAATGGTAATATTGTTTCTTTAGTAGTATATTATGAAGTTCCTGAAGGTAAAAGAGATGAAGTAAAACAGAGATTTACTAATTTTATTAAAAATCAATTAATTTTACAAAGGACTTGATAATTTTTTCAAAGTATAAACTAATTAATATTCATAACATTTATCAATACGTCTTAAATTATTTCAACGATTGCATAATTTAATTTTTGTAATTCTGTTATTTACAGCGTTTCCAGCTTTATCTGATGATTATTCTTTTATCTATGCTCAAAGTAGTATAACTAATGAGAATAAAGCTGTAGATAATATCAATTATATTAAAACTGGTATAGAATTTTGTTTTTTTACAAATGTACCAAATTTGGTTGATTGTATTTTGAAATATGGTAATATATTTAGCACAATTGGAATTATTATTGCTGTTCTGGTCTTTATAATTCAACAACAAAAAGGAATCAAAGAACGTCAAAACGAAATAAAAGAACTCAAATCAAATTTTAATAAAACATTTAGATTGCTTTTACGAGAATTACAAGATTATCAGAATTTATTTCGTTCAGAAGAATTTTTAGTAAAAGATAACAAAGAATATCCATTTTACAACATAATTTTCAATTTGAGTGGCTATGAAAATCTTCGAGACTCTGGAAATTTATTCAGACTTAATGAGAATGTGCAAAGAATAATGTCAGATATATACCATCGTATAAAAATCCACAACGACCTTCTTATAGATCGAGGAAAAAGAAATTTAGAATTTTTCAGAGATCCGGAGATGTCACAAGAAGAAAAAGAAAAACAATGGTTTAATTATATAAGAGGAGTAGATCAATGGTTAAACACTCTTGAATCTGAGACTATCAATCTATTAGATAATGCAACAGTATTATTGGAAAAAGAACAGAAGATAATGGATGAATTATAATTTAACACCTAACTAGTAATATTTAGGTCCAAAAGAATCGGTTTCGCTGTTGATAAATATTTTAAAGGTTAAGTATACGTTGCACACCAAAGCATTAGACCAAAGTCATAGCCTGAACCAAAAAATCTTCTATTCGAACCGTCTACCATCTTCGTGGTCAGGCTATGAAAATTTAAGAGTCAGTTATCTATTTAGACAGATCCCAATAGTCAAGTGAGAGTAAAAATCTATATATTCTCATATTCAACATTGTTACTCATTTATATAAAATTTTGTTGAATAATTGTGGTTCATAACCTTGCCAATGGTATGAACACAATTACCATAGACTTCTATTGTAATAAATAAACCAATGGAGAACATGATTCTACTCAAATATCTATACTCAAATATTATATAATAATTTAACAAATGCAATATACTAAGTAATAGACACAACATTCGAGTTTTAGTCTTCTGGTTATCTATTGCTCCCCTGAGGATTATAACTTGTTTATTTAACTAAATTTATCTCAAACTATTATAAACAATAGAGATTTCATTTGATTACCTGAAATCAATCAGAATTATAGACATCCTGCCGGAGAAATGTCCTCTACTCGAGCTATTATTTCATTCTCCGGATTTGTAATATTCCATTAAACCGATATTTGAGAAATTATATTAAATCTTAATAAATAATAAAGAATTTCTTATTATAACTAGTTATATTTACAGCCGGAGAATAGTCTACTTGATCTGACCTTTCCTTCACTATTCTCCGGAGGATTATTGTAATGAGACAATTTTCCTTCAACATTTCACTACTTAAATTTATATTAACTCTTAAATCAATTAGTCGAGTTATTTTTCTAACTTTAGGAATATAAGTGCAACTTCCGGGGGTAAGGTTTCTTAGTTTGTCATAAATCTTCCTTCTCCGGTTGTTTAGTTATATCAGTGGGACCATTTTCCTTTAAGATTACACTACATATCTTTATCTAAATTGTTAAATCAAATATTGAAGATATTTATTTAACTTCATAAGAAAAATAGGTTCAATCTTCCAGAGAATAGTTTTACCCCATTATCATTTCTCATTCTATTCTCTGGTTGTTTAATTATTATTTGATTATCAACCTCTTATACATGAAATTTAAATTTTTTAATATGAAATGAAATTCCTTCTTCATACAAACCCCTGGATAAACATTTTAGTATCCCATCTTCAATTACTTTCACCTTCACTTTATTTTCTAAAAGATCCGTTGGAATTTCGATATCCATTTCTATATTTAATTTTACAAGTTTTACAGCTACCATACTCCTAATATTATAATACTGGCTTCTGATAAAAGAAGTATTGTTTTAGAATATTTAAAATTAGTATCTATTCAAGTGCGTATGTCCATAATCGGATGTGTTGTGTTTATTGTAACAATCAAGTAGATTATTCAGGATAACCTCATAAGATTCCATATTGTAGTAACGTTTACTATGTCCCACAAATCTCCTGTACAACCCTTCAGAAATTTTAATAATTTTGATCTTTGGAATTTTTGGTTTCTTCCATGATGTATGCTCTATCCTTAATAGTTTTTTGTATTCTCCCAAATATCTAAAATTCTTTTTATTATTCAGATCAATATCGTTTATAAAGAAAAAATACAAAATTCCAGATATTCTTGTATTTATTGTACTGGATGCATACTCTTCTCTCTTTAATTTGATAATATAAGATATTAAATTATTCTCGATCTTTTGGATTTTAAGTTAGTAAAACAGCAAGTTCATTTTTTATCTTCTTTTAATCCTAAGAACTCTATTTATCAAGTGCATAGATATACTGTTTTTTAGTTTCTTCTGATCTAAAAGACCACAAAATTATGGTAAGCAATTTCTGACAATTTTTTGATTTCTAAAGCAGTAGTAGTAGTTCCATCAACGAACCCTTCAAGCAAACAATATCAATATGTTTATTGTTTGTGTATTATTTATATTGGAATATTCTAGTTTAAATTTAAGTTTAAAATAAAAAAATATTTTTCTTGTACTATCATTTTTATATTTCTTAGAATTACGAGTAATTTATTTAGATAAAATTTTTTAAAAATACAATAGACAAAAATTAAATTTCATATTTTCATAAGTGTTCAGATGAATATTTCAGTAACATTAAAATTTATTTTTAAAGTATCTTTTATATTGAAATTTAATTTACTGAAAGCTATTAAAAATACACATAGACATCCTATTAATATTATATTACATTGTATTGGATTACCACTATATGTTAGTGGGATATATTTTATAATATTATATTTTATGAATCAAAATGTATCGATATTACAAGGCATTATTTTATGGCTAGGTTCAATTAGTCTATTTATTTTGGGACATAAAATAGAAGGTAACTTAAGAACGATAACAATAGTTATTTTTTATAAATATTTGAGATCTATTTTGTAAAATTGAATAAATTTAAGAAAACAAGGAATTTAATGTTAGATAATTCAAACTTAAATTATAATAAATATAAATTTACTATATCATGTAACTA
>JALDXL010000098.1:0-7667 GCA_032155045.1 Nitrososphaerales archaeon | reverse complement strand
TATGTGAAAAATGTGGTCTTGGATGTTATTCTATACTTGTTGCACAAGGAATCAAAGGAAACTAAAACAAGAAAACTAAACTAAAAGAAAGACAGTCTTATTAAAATAAAGCTCTGCTTTGTTTTCGCCTGAATTTGGGCTATGTTGCAAAACCACTAATGGCAATATTATGAGGTATTGGCTGGAAAAAATTTCCATTTTTCATCACTGTTTTTATTCCTGTTACTTAGAATATAATAGGATATTAGTATAACCGAACCAGCAAAACCTAGAATTATTGGTATAACATAAGGAGAAGTAGTTGAAAGGTCAAATTTCAAAATTTTGTCTGAAAAATAAGTCAGCAAAGGTATTAAAAGAAACGTTACTACAGAACTGATTATTGTACTAACACCAATCAATTTAAGTTTAGAGATAGTGTTTTCTTTATCCATTCAGCAAATTCTAATACAAATGTGAAGGACATATAATCCAAAGCTAAAATTTCAGCTTTAGAGACATAGCTGTTTTTGAAATTGGGTATTAGAGGCTACAATAACACCCAACTCTTTAAGATAGATTGTGAAATTTTGTCCTATGGTAACAGTAATAGTAAAAGCAAAAATTTCTCTAACATAATTCGGTAATCTTGTTATCAAAAAATATTTTACTCATTCTTGCGTTATTATTCTTGCTACTCTTATGGGTAACCTTTATCACATCTCATTTTTGGTGTTATTGTAGCCTCTGACACCAAAAATACATTCTGCTTAGATAGTGACATAAATATTAGATTCTATTAATAACGCCCAAAAAAACTATGGGGATGGTTATACTTTCTCGGGAGTCAACCTACTTGTATAAGCATCTCCTATTTCTGCACTTGCATTGAATATTTCTCCTACAGAATAAATATGAACAGTCCATACCTATGATTGGTCTTCAAGATTGGACAGTATTTGTTGAGAATCACGGTTATGTATTAGGATTTAAAGGATTTTCTGACAAATTTGATAGTATGGAAAATATAGATATACGTAACCATTTTATATCTTCAATAAGATTTATATAAAATACTAAAACTACAAGCAATCCGAACCGTATAATATATTTTTATTATCTGATAGGAAATAAGAAAAACAAGGTTGTTCAGAAGAATCAAATATTATAACTACAATTAAAGATTATATAGTAATATAAAATAATAATAGAACAAAAAATATAGTTAAATCAAAAATATAATTTTAAATTCAGATTAAAGAAGAATTTTAAAAATATTATATTGTAAATTGTAATATATTTATATAGCAAATTGTTAACAAACATAGAAAATTTTTATTATGGATGGTATTTGAAAATTCATAATTGAAAACTGTAATTGCTGCTATTATTTTTCTTTCTTTTATTATATGTCTTACTTTTTTCTTATCTTCTACTGTATATGGAGCTTCTCCTAAATTTAAAACAGAATTATTAGATAATAAAATACAAACTTACAAATATTATGGTCCAAATAATGAAGCCAATACTACCTTAAATTATTTACAACAAAGCAGTGAGTTAGACAGAGTATATGTATCAAGTAACGGTACTCATCTTAAACTAAAATTTTTATCTAATGATTTTTTAAATATACTTAAAAACGCATTACTGAATAGTAGTATTGTTCCAGAGAATCTTTTTATCAATATACTCATAGACGCTGATGATGATGAAACAACTGGATTCTTAGGTTATGGCTATAGATATTTATTAACTCATAGAAATTTAAATTCACATATCAGTAATGATAATAACAAGATAAATCCTATCAACAACTTATTTCATAATATTACACAAAATCCTTTAAATCAGAGTGAGATATTGGAGGATGATGAGATAAAACAAACAATAATAAAAACAATAAATTCTAATAATATTGTTGAAAAACTTGACTGGAATATAAAAGGATATGAACTCTTAGATTATGATTTTCAACCGCTATTCTTTTCCTCCAATCTTACCAAAAAATATTTAACAGTTATTCCAGACGGTTTTAGAATTAATTTAGACCTTGCTCAAATAGGCATAGGCTATCCTACAAATTATGGAATATTGATTGAAGTTGGAAGGAAAACAGAAAACTACACTTTTTCACAAATTTTCGGAAAAGTACATGTTCCACGTCCAGATTTGATTTTAGAAGACAAATCAATTAATATTAAAAATGGCAGAAACTCAATCGCTCTAGAATTTAATAATAGTGGTTTATACAACTTAAACGTAAAAGCTGAACTATTAAAAAAAGATATTTCTTATAATGATAATGATTTTTCAATTAACTTTAGTCAAGGAAATCAATTCAATCTATTAAATGGAAAAGGTATACTTCCAATAGACATTGTTGCTAATTCTGATTTCCGCCAAAAAAATATAGTTGTTCCTATCAACCTATCTTATAGTGTTATAGGCGAAAATGATTTTGCAGAAGTGGGTATGAATAAGTCTCTAACACAGGAAAACATAAACAATAAATTAGTTTATTTGAATCTTAACCTTATCAATGAAAGAAATAATTTTATAAACTTTGAAGAAATTCCTACTCAGTATATTGCTGTATTTCTAGGAGCTGTATTCACATTTTTCATTCCCTCTATTGTTAGGTCAATCAAAGAATATTATCAAAAACGAACTGCCAATAAATATCTAAAAGAAATTCTTAAAGAACAAAGCTTGTCAGACAATCCTACTGATATTTCTATTAAAAATATAATAAGTATTACAAGGACCTTAAAACAAGAATATATCAAAGGAAAGATAACTAAGGAGCAATATGAAATATTAAAAGAAAACGTATCAGATGTTATGAAAGATCTAATATCTAAAAAAACTGAAACTAGTCTCGATAAAAAGTGACAAAAAAAGGTGATGATGATAATACATAAAATGCTAAATTTTAATACATAAAATGAATTTTTAAATAATATTTTAATTTATTAAACTTATTTACTTTTAATTGGATCGTGTCAAAGTTTATCTATACTGAATTGGTCTATTACTTTTAAATTATTCTGGTTTATAGTTGTTGTAGTTGCAGGTATACAAGATTCAAGATTAATTTTCTCTTTTCCTTTTTTCTCTGTCGTATCCATTTGACAATTTAAATTTATATCATAAAATTTTCCATCCAATTTTTTGCCATCTATTTTTAAATCTACAAAACCAAATCCTTCATTATATTGGTTAGCTATATAGTATGGATTTTCTATTATTTTATAGAGTTCATCTCCTCCTGTACCAACAACTAAAAAGGTAGTTCCGTTTGGATTAGCAAATACACTATTACTACTACTACTTTTCTTGTCTACAATAGGTTGAGAAATATCTATTTTGTTAAAAGATAATGGTACAGTTCTACTATAAATATGATTGTGACCAGATATTACTATATCAACATCATATTTGTCAAATAGGGGTTGATATTTGTCTCTTACAATATATTCTTCCAATTGTTTGGATAAAGGAGAATACATTGGCTTGTGAAACATTACAATTATCCAATCAATTTTTTTATTTTTACTTGTTTTCTCCAAATCCTCAACGACGAAATTATATTGTTTTTCATCAACAGGAAGAGCAGGAACTTTAGGATTAGATTTTAGAAAATTGTCAATTTGTGGAACTTCAATATGAATAGAATTTTGTTTAAGTAGAACATCTAAATTTTCTATTGGAAGTATCCCAAGAAGAGGTTCTTTTTCCTTTTTATCATTCTTTTTTGAATCATCCTTATCTTCTTTCTTGTTATCTGTTGTAGCTGAATTAGTAATACTAGTATCATTTATTACTGCTGCTGTGGATTTTAGTGTGTCAATAGAAAGCTCTAATTGTGTATCTAGTACTAGCACATGAACATTCTCATAATCAAAAGAATAGTATGAGTGTGGTAAATTATAGTGATTTAAATATGAGTTTTTAAGACTTTCACCTTTTGCTCCTTCTTCTTCAAAATCATCATGGTTACCGATTGCTATTTTGGTCTTTGAGTCTAAAGATTTTGTCATGTCAAACCAACAATCAGGTGTTTTTTTATAACTAAGGTCTCCTGCTACAAGGAATAATTCTGGTTGTAATTTTTCTATATTTTTAATATTCTCTTGTGCTCTTAATGAACACCCAACATCTGCAGTAGCTATAATATTAAAATTGTTATTCTTTTTATCAAGGGTCTGATTTTCAACTGCAAATGAAGAATTATTTAAGTAAAACATCATAAAAGCAGTAAAAAAAATAATGGTAAGAAAGAGCATAAAAATTGAAAGAGTGGTAAATTGTTTAGAAATAGATATACTCATTCTGTTTAATTGAAACAAACTGAAACAAACACTATGTAATTTAACATATAAGCGATTTGATACAAGTATCTATCTAAACCTATTATTATTTAAAAATAAAATCAAAAATTCTTACAGACTTGTACTAGTAATTTTCCTCATATTTATCAAAAATAACAACTTAACATCATTATAGTATTGATTATTGGTCATATTTACTTGTTTTATTATTCGTATTGTCTGATGTAGTAATATTGTTGTTATTATTAACTTTCAATGGCACTATTCTAAAAACTGCTCCGAACTTTTCTGTTTTTGATAATTTTAGTCCTGAAACAATATACAAGTAGCCATCTGAACCTTGTTTTACATCTGTAATAATACTAAAACCTTCTGCTAATAATATATCATCAAAATCCGAGCTGTTAACTGCTATTTTATCTGTTAAATTACCTTTTAAAACTAGTCCATTTCTCTGGTCATTTAAATCAAAATGAAATAAACGACCACCATCTGCAGAGCCAACAAACAGGTCATTTTTATATTGAGGACCTAACTTGTCAGAATCTAGAAATGATATGCCAGTTGGAGCAACTGTTTTTACCCATATGAATTCCGGAGGATAATAATGTCCTCTTCCATTAAAATCTACTAAATTTAGTGGATTGTTTCCTACTACAATGGGCACACCTGTTGTATCTTTAACCATACGTCCCAATGCATCGGATTCCCATATTCCATATACTCTATCGGAGCCACTGTTAAAGCCAGGTTCTACCAAGTTTATCTCATCACCAAATCGAGGTCCATTTTCAGTATCCCAGAGTTTATCGGTTACGGGATCAAAGTCTATTCCAAAACTATTCCTTATACCATAAGCATAATACAAGTAAAGAGGATAATTGTCTCCAATCAACCCATTATTATTAGCATTTAAAACTGGAGAACCATCTTGGGTCATTCTTAAAATTCCTGCTCTTCCATCAATTGGTTCACCATCTTCAAAATTCTGAGTTTTCGTCTTGTATATTATCGATGGAATTGTATTTTGGAAATTGCCCACAGTAAAGTAAAGATTGTTATCTGGACCAATATCCATTATACCACCAAGATGTGAAGGGTCAGGAAATGAAGGTAAACCCACTAATAGCTTGGGATTTACAAGTTTATTCCTTTCATTATCCAAATCATATTTGTAAATAATATTTTCACAATCTAGGCTTTTCTTGTTGCATTCAACATAGTATAGAAAAACATTATGTGTTAATTTTTTATTTTCTAAAAGAAAAGGGTAATCTGATAATTTTTTCTTGCTAACAGCAATTCCCAATAAACCTCGTTCATCTTTGATGTTTGTATCAACATGTAAAAGTGGTTTTTCTAGTAATGTGCCATTTATTATTCTTTTTACATTGCCGGTATTTTTCTCTAGAATTAAAAAATCATCTTGACCTAAAAATGACATGGTAGTAGGAAAGTCAAGTCCAGATGTTACTAATTCAATTTTTAAATTAGGGTCAAAAAGAGTAATATTCTCATTTTTAAGATGTTGTTGATTTGATTGGGCATAAACAGTACAAAAAGTAAATAGAGTAAATGGGATAGATAAAGATAATAATATGAAGATGCTCCTTTTCAATATTTTTATAAATATTATAAAAACCGATTTTATATTTATAAGTTATATAAATATAGTATCTCTTTCTTTTCTGAAAAATAATAGGTAATTTTATTTACCAAAAAATAACTTCTTATTTTAAAGCCAATTTTATATTACAGACTTGTATCAATAACTTTATATAATGATTCTTTTTGTGAGTTATTGTGTCCACTTAACTATTATACTTTATATATGTCAGTTAAAAAATTTTCTAATAAATCAAGATAAATGATGAGTTTTAAATAAGTCAAAAATGAGTCGCTATTGTTATTTTACTATAAAAGTTAATTAATTTCATGATATTTTATATAATTTCATTTTTTCATATTTAACTAAAACGTTATAGTTATTTTACTATTTCATGTGTTAAAATATAATCATAATCAATTTATTTTCTATTCTTTGATATTTTAAAATAAAATAAATAAGGAGAATATTTCGTATTCTAGGACTAACTATTGAGTTGGAGCTACTGCTTCTTGAACTAGATTCTTAGCGTGATATTTGAATAATTTTTGTAATACTTCTGCACCAAGATATGCTTTAACAGTCTCTTTCAAGTCTAGATTGGATATACCTTCAACTATAGCAGCGAACTTTGGATGCTTTGTCTTGAAATCTGCTACTTTTGCTTGGATTTGTTCGTCAGTCATAGCCTCGTCCATTGGTGAATTACCACTACTGGTACCGGTTGCATTGGTTACTTTTTCTTCAACTAAATTTTTAGCATGGAATTTTAACATTTTTTGTATAGCTCCAGCAGCAAGATAACCTTTAACAGTCTCTTTTAAATCAAGGTTTGGTATTTCTTCAACTACAGCTGCAAACTTTGGATGTTTTGCTTTGAATTCTGTTATTTTTGCTTTTATTTCTTCTTCTGTCACTGTATAATCTGTATCTTCAGCTTGTTGAGCAATTATGTTTTTAGGCATAGTCACAAGCATTGCAGAACTTAATAAAAGAATCCCTAAAGTTAGGGCAATTGACACTTTTTTCATAGTAAAAGCAGTTAAGGAATTTTATTATAAATAGTTATTGTATATTTTTTCTGTAGAAAATAGAGATATATGTTAAGTAGTTAAAATAATGAAATAAATTAATGATAATAAAGAAATTTTCCTATTTTAAGAACAAAACTCTAATGTCAAAGATAATTCTTTATTATTTCTCATTCTCTGCAATGATTTTTGTTGGCTATCTAATGATAAGCTCAATCAATTACTATCTTTTAAAATATTTATTTTAATTTATGCAATAATGATTAAATTTCTTTATTATTCTTTTTTTTAAAATTCATTATTTGACCTTATATTAGATGATAGTCTTTGATAATTTATTAAAAAGCTTTGTATATCACTCTATTTCTTTTCCTATATCGTCTATGTCTATCTGGTTTTTAGATGATCCAATACCAAATTTCTCTAGATGAGATTTAATATTACCTGGTTGTTCAAAAATTTTCATATTGTCATGGAAACTTTCGATAACCTCACAATTATTATTTTGAACATCTCCATCTTTGATATCAAAGTCTATTATTATATCAAAGTTTTCACCACAATCAAAAGTATCCGCACCCTTACCACCAGCCATAAGGTCGTTACCTAAACCTCCATAAAGCTCATCATTTCCTTTTCCTCCTGACAGAAAATTCGAACCAGCATTGACCTTGAGGACATCATTTCCAGGACCGCCAAATAGTCTGTCATTACCTC
>JALDXL010000097.1:0-7789 GCA_032155045.1 Nitrososphaerales archaeon | reverse complement strand
AATATTTAATCTATTCTTTTTTCCAAACTTTATTAAACCCAAATAACATTATTTTATATAATGTCCTCTTTCGGCGGGGTTGATACTCTTGGCGGGTTAACTGAAAAATTAAAACAACTAATTACTGATACTCAAACTCAATATGAAAATCTCCTTGATTCTACACAGCTTTATAAACAGGGTAAACTTAATGATAAAGAATATTTTTCGAGTATTGGCAAATATCTAATTGCAAGTTCTGCAATGAATTTTCTTGCTATTAAAGTTATATTAGAAGTAAAATCTGCAATAGATAAAGGAAGTTCACTCAAGAATCCTACCGGTGGTATTGCAGACGCTAATTCTGGTATTGGTTCTTCAGGAGGTTTTGGAATAGGGGGATTTGTTAGTGGAGGCGGTTCAGCAGGTGGTATAGAAACTAAACATACTCAAGGCAATAATGATCAACAATCATCCCCATCATTAATAGAACCATCTCTTAAACCTGTTGATATCGAAATAAGCAAATCATCTCGAGATATGACTAATCAATCTTATTTAGACCAAGATAAAAAAATATTTAAAAATTGTATAGTCTGCGGTGTTTCAATTCCGTCAAAAGCAAAATTCTGTAGTAAATGCGGTAATTCGCAATAATTAAAAACAAGTTATAACCTTTTATTTGTATGAAAGTATTTGATGGCAAGTCAGCAGCAGAAGAATATATGTCTACTCATACTCTAACTTTTTCTACTCCTGAAATGACACTAAAAAAATTTGTTTTCTGGTTATCTGAAATTGTTGAATATAATGGTAAGGAAGTACCAAGAATAATACTTTTTCTACAAACAAGAAACGATGAAAATGAAGATCATACCCAATCTGTTAATATTTCGGATCTCTTACCTGATGTTGATGAAACTTTCAAACCTACAGGAGCAGTAACTGATATGTTTGCAAAAACAGAATCATCTTCTAAAAATTTGAATTATTCTGCAAATTTAGAATCAAAATTTTGTATTGAATGCGGTAACAAACTTCGAGTTGATTCTAAATTTTGTATAAAATGTGGAACAAGACAATAATCTAATATAATACTATAACAATCATCTTTTATTATAATCATTAACATCTAACTAAAAATTAAGACAAAATAAAATTTTGATTCAAGGAATTTAACACTTTAACAATATTGTAACACCTTTGGCAATCCTTTTAAAAATAAGGAAAAGTATTGTATTATTATGAAATTCAATAATCTTCTTCAAAATCATCAAATGTATCTTCTTCTACTTCGTCCAAATCATCATCAAATTCTTCTCTTTCTTCTGCTGTTTTATAAGGTAAATCAGCTTCTCCTAAAACTCCACAAACAGGGCATTTAAATTCTATTGTTTGTCCTTCCAAATCCAATAAAAATTCCTTGGAAAATATCTCATCACATTTTGAACAAACTAAAGTAGCTTGAATATTGTCTTGAGTAAATTTATGAGACTGGACCCTAAAGTTCGCTTCAGCCATTCTTCTTTACCTATAGAAAATTTACTTCATTATAAGCCTTATCATTATAAAAAAAATTATATTTTATAGTTTTTCCTTTGATTCTATATTAAATTTGAATAAATTAGATTATTTTATAAATTAATTATATTATTTCTTCTAGTATAAATCAAATTAAGAACGTTTTCTCTTATTCCTTTTTCTTCAAATATTCCTCTATATGCTATGGTCATTATTGAACTATTATTCCTGACTCCTCTCATCTTCATACAAAGATGTTCTCCCTCAGCTATAACAATTACACCACTAACTCCCATTTTAGATATTTCATTTGCAATTTCAGTGGTTAATCTTTCTTGAACTTGCATCCTTCTAGAGTACTTCTCAGCTAATCTAACTAATTTTGATAATCCAAATACTTTCCCATTTGGAACATAAGCAATATGAATTCTACCAAAGAACGGAAGCATATGGTGTTCGCACATACTATAGAATTGTATATCACGAGCTATTATTGCATTAGTTTCTTCAGTAAAACTGACATTTAATTCTGAACTCATTCTATATCCAGAGAAAATTTCTTCATACATTTCAGCAATACGTCTAGGTGTTTCTAACAATCCTTCTCTGTCAGGATTCTCTCCCAATTCAACTAAAAGTTGCCTTATTAGTTTCTCTATTTTATTTTTATTGACCACACCAGTTTTTTGTACTCTGCTATTTGTCATATTTAACTTATCTTGCTCCTATTATCTTGTGCAATTGAGGAATTATGCGAACATCATTATATCTTGGATAAATAAGGTCATAAAACTGCAACAATCTATCCACAGTTGGTTCATTTATATTATTAGTTGGCTGTATTATAAATCCTGCTAACTCATCAGATTTTACAGCATTAAAAATAAGTTCTATTAATTTTTTAAATTCTTTAACTGTTGTAGAATTGGAGACAACAATTTTTATAAAAGTAGTTTTTTTATTCTCTATTGCAGTTCTTAAGCATCCTATTTCATTGTTTAATAAATGTTCATAATGTTTAATATCAACTGCCTTTGAATCCTTTGTTTTAAATTCTATCTTGCAAATATCAATATAAGGAATAATTTTATTGAATCTATCAACATCATAACACGCAGATTCAATATATGTTCTTAAACCTAATTCTTCCTTAGTAAATTTTGCCAAATCCTTTACTGCTTCGTATTGAATTAATGGTTCTCCACCTGTAAAATTAATTTTATATGTATTATTTTGTAACTGATCTTTCATCATTTTTTTTACCTGATCAATTGAATAGGTATTTCCACTATTCATGGCTAAAGCATAATTAGTATCACACCAATAACACTTTAAATGACATCCTGCCATTCTAACAAACATTGTCTTAGTACCAAAAAGTATTCCTTCTCCTTCTATACTTGTAAATATTTCACTTAATTGTATTTTTTTTTCATGGATTGGCATATTCTGTTTGGTCATCTATGCTAACTTTTCTAAAAGCTTTTCTTCTATTTATACACGATTCACAAATACCACAGTGTATTTTTTTACCATTTTTTGTATCTATACCGTCTGAATAGCAACTCCATGTTTCAAAAATTTTATCACCTATTATTTCATAACCTATTTTAATTAGTTCTGATTTATCTAATCCTTCTATAGCTGGTGACCAAACACTTATCCTTTTTCTTAAACCGACTCTTATTCCATCAATATCTCCAATATTCAATGCTTTGGTTATTAATCTTGTAAATTCTGGTCTACAATCCGGATAATTTTTATCGCCAGTATGTGCTCCGTAAGCAATTATTTTTGCCCCTATATTCATTGCCCAGGCTGTTGCTATAGTAATGAAAATTGCATTTCTTATTGGAGCTATTATATTATACTCGAAATTATTGGGAATTTTTTGTTTATCATCAGTAAGAACATTAGTTTTCCCATAAATATCTTTCATAAATGATATGTCTATTATTTTGTGTAGTTTTGAATCTAAATATTTAGCATTTTTTTTTGCATATTCAATTTCTAAATTTGATCTTTGACCATAACTAAAAGTAATGGTATATAGGTCAATTTTTTGCATTTTCAAGTAAGCTGAGGTACAAAGAGAATCAATTCCACCACTAACAATACATACTGCTGTAGAAGATGAATTTTCCATTTTATTTTGTTTTGATTTAAATTTTATTGTCAAGATCAGTCTTTATATCTACAAAAAAGAAATTGTTTTCTAGTTATTATTTTTTCACTTTACTACTAGATCCAATTTTACATAATTGTGCGAGAAATGCAGTTAATTGAATCTCAGAATGTGCACCAACAGAAAGCCTATAGTCATATTCTGCCATTATCGACATAATTTCATCGATATTTTTTATATCCATATGTTTAATTTCCTGATACGTATATTTGAAAAAGTCAGTATCAGATAAACCATAAACATATAATAATTCTAAAAGTTTTGTACGAGCATCAGTGAATTTACCTGCTAATGCTAATTTTATTATTTCACCTACTTTTGTTTTACCAGAAAGTCCCATAGCAGATGTTACATTTTTAATTGAAATTTGTCCATATCCAGATGCTGTTTGAAGAATATTTATTGTATGTCTCAAATCTCCTTCTGTATGTCTATAAATCTTTGATAATGCTTCTTCCTGAAAGTCTACATTTTCCTGTTTACAAATAATTTTTAAATTTTCTAATACATCTTCTTCTTCAAGTCTTGTGAAATGAAATATTGCACATCTACTCTGTATTGGCTCAATTATCTGAGAAAGATAATTACATATAATAATAAAACGCGTAGTCTTAGAACTGTCTTCAATTATTCTTCTTAGAGCAGTCTGCGCTTCTGAAGTCATTTCATCGGCTTCATCAAGTATTATTATTCTATATGGTTTCTCATTTTTATTATTATATTCTCCTTTTTCATTGCGCACGCTTGGAAGTTTAATTACAGCTGCAAATTCTTTTACTCTTTCACGAACCATCTTTATTCCTCTTTCGTCAGATGCATTAAGTTCAAGAGTATCTCTTTTCCATTCTTCTCCTAACAATTCCATCGATAAACATAATGCTGTAGTAGTTTTACCTACACCAGCAGGTCCAGTAAATAATAAATGTGGTAACTCATTAGGTTTTTTAATTAAATTTTTAAGCGAAATTATGACATCTTTTTGGTTAACTATTTGTTCAATTCGTTTAGGCCTATATTTTTCTACCCACATTAAACTAGCTAGATTTGTATTTATGGTATCTTGTGTCATACTGACTTAATTATCTAAATTTTTATAGTTAATATCTTCTTTTCTCTAAACTTATTTAAATGGTGATAGTTTATTTAATATTAGTATACTAATTGCTCAAATTTAATTTGTTAATAAGAATTATTAATCTTAAATGAAATAATAGTTTAAAATAAATTGGATCAAGCCATACCATCTTATAATAATAATAGTTATAATAATAATTTTAGTTTTAATCGTTATTATCATTTCACAACTCAAATGGATTTTGTTCAAAAATTCTATAGTATTAAATATTTGATGGAAGAAATACGCATCACATTCAAAAGAAATTTCTCTATTAATATTGATGGTCTATCTTTCGACGCCAAAGAAGGAGAGATAGATTCAGTTCCTAGATGGTTAGCACAAATATTAGAGGAAAATAATTCTATAGAAATTCAAGATACTGATGTTCTGATTTATATATCACGATCTTTGAATCGAGAAAGAATATCAAAACCTCATGATCTTTCTGGAATTGATCTTGATTTTTATATTCGAGCTAATGATTTTATCAAAAGGTTAAAAGATAAAGAAAAAGAGTCATTTCTAGTTTCTCTCAATTCATTTGTAACTTCTAGAATAGAAAAAATTGTTAAATTAGCAGCAGCATCTTCATTATCTATTGAATTAGAAAAGAAACTTTCAGCTGAGGAAAAAGAACTTTATAACTTTATTCATCAATCATCTTCAGAATTTAAACAAATAACGGTAAACAAGAATTGAGTGAACAAAAAACCGAATCTGCATTGGTTAATGACTTAGAAGAATTTTTACGTGCTTTTAAAGATCGCAATGGAAATTACAAATATTTTGATAGAATTAATAATCTGATGGCAGCTAATTCTTCATCACTTGTTGTTGATTACATAGATCTTGATACTTCTAAACCAGAGTTGGCAAAATTAATTACCAATAAACCAGATGAAATGTTTGATGCATTTAATAAAGCTATATTCAATGTTCTCTATGAAATTCATCCGGATTATGCAAATGAGATCCAAAATAATATTAAGGTTCGGATGGGAAATTATACAGTACAAAAAAGTTTACGGGAAATAAATGCTGAAGTAATCAATAAACTTGTTGGAGTTTCAGGAATGGTTGTTAGATCTTCTGAGGTAAAACCTTTAGCCAAAAAAATTGGTTATAGATGTTTAAATTGTGGTAAAATAACAGAAGCTCAATTACAAGGGTTGGTATTAAAAAAACCTCTTAAATGTATTGAATGTTCTGAAAAAGAACTAGAAATGGATCCTGATACTAGTATTTTCATTGATTTTCAAATGGTAAGATTACAGGAACTACCAGAAGATCTTCCTGCTGGTCACTTACCTCACTATTTAGAGGTGACTGTTATAGGGGATTTAGTGGATGAATGTAGGCCAGGAGATAGAATTTTATTAACTGGAATTGTAAGAATAGAACAAGAACAATTATCGCAACAAGTTAAAACAAGTCTGTTTAGACTACGAATGGAAGGAAATAATATTGAATATCTAGGTGGAAGAACAGCAGATAAAGATAATAGAACAATTGAACGTTTAGAAATAAATAGTGAAGATGAAAAACATATTTTTGCATTAGCGCGTAAAAATGATGCATATGATGTATTAATTTCATCGTATGCACCTCATGTATATGGACATGAAGTAATTAAAGAGGTAATTTTATTATTAATAGTAGGGTCAGTAGCAAAAAGATTAGAAGATGGAT
The DNA here is from genome assembly GCA_032155045.1 of Nitrososphaerales archaeon. Lineage (GTDB taxonomy): Archaea > Thermoproteota > Nitrososphaeria > Nitrososphaerales > Nitrososphaeraceae > TH1177. The sequence goes on along the minus strand of JALDXL010000097.1, from coordinate 1,298 downwards.
CGGCTAGAAGAGGCGATATTAATGTTCTTTTAGTGGGTGATCCTGGAACTGCAAAATCGGAAATGTTGAAATTTGCAGCCAAAATTGCTCCAAGAGGTTTATATACTTCTGGAAGAGGATCCACTGCTGCTGGTTTAACTGCAGCAGTAATAAGAGATAAATCTGGTATTATGATGTTGGAGGCAGGTGCAGTAGTACTAGGCGATCAAGGTTTAGTATGTATAGACGAATTTGATAAAATAAAACCAGAGGATCGTTCAGCTTTGCATGAGGTTATGGAGCAACAAACCTGTTCTGTGGCAAAAGGAGGAATAGTCGCTACATTGAATGCAAGAACTTCTATATTAGCAGCTGCTAATCCATTATATGGCAAATATGATCCATTTAAAAATATTACAGAAAATGTTAACTTACCAATCCCATTATTAACAAGATTCGATATTATTTATGTAATTAGAGATATACCTGAAACTGAAAAAGATCATCGAATCGCTAGCCATATATTAGAATTACATCGAGAATCAGAAGGTAAAGGTCAATATTCTATTGATATTGAGCTCTTCAGTAAATATCTTGCTTATTCCAAAACTATGGAACCAAAATTAACTGTTGAAGCTATAGATAAAATAAGAGATTATTATATGAAAATGAGAAATGTAGAATCTGATGGTATGATCACTGTTACACCTAGACAACTTGAAGGGTTAGTAAGACTAGCTACTGCCCGATCAAAATTATTATTAAAAGATTATGTAGATTCTGATGATGCAGAACGTGCAATATATCTGATTCAAACTATGCTAGAAACAGCAGGAGTAGATGTTAATACTGGAAGAGTAGATCTTGGAGTTTTACACGGTAAACCCCAAAGTGAAATCTCAAAATTAAAATTATTCATGGAAATTTTTAATGCTTTATCTGGACAAGATAAAAATGATGTAGAAGAAAAACATTTCATTAATGAACTAACTCAGACTGGAAGATTTTCTGAAGATGATGCCAAAAACTTTCTAAATAAAGCTATGCAAAATGGTCAAATATATGAACGACGGTCAGGTTTTTATGCAAAAGCATAATGTTATATTATATATTTGTATACATTTAATAAAACTATATCAGGATATAAAGTTCAATTACAATATGTAACCATTTACTATAGCCATAAACCAATAAAATATACCGATAGTGTGTTGAAATTAACAAACATGGTAGTAGATATGATCAGATATAACAGTTAAATTAAACAACAATAAAATCTAATTAAATAAAATAAAATAAGTTTTATTACTAAAAATAAA
>JALDXL010000096.1:0-7823 GCA_032155045.1 Nitrososphaerales archaeon | reverse complement strand
TAGATGTCCAATACAAAATTACATGAGTTATAATTCTGCTCAAGTATCATATATATTTTTATGTCTATGTAGATTAGTAATAATATTAATCAAATTCTTCAAATATAAATTCTAATGAATATTTAAATAGCATCTCGTTTATTCTTTAATTAAATTTTTTTATTATGTAAAGTATATTATAATAAACAAAACAAGATTAAGACAGATTTCGATTTTATCTATAATTACAATACCTCTATAAATACATATACAATCAATAATGCATTGCCTTATAAATACTAACAAAGACATGTTATTTTAATGAAATTTGTTCAAATATCTGATTTGCATATTGGTGGTTTATTCAAACAAGAAGCTTTCAATATGCTTGTAGATGAAATAAATGAACTTAACCCTGATGCAATAATTATTTCTGGTGATCTGACCGATGAAGGTTTAATTTTTCAATTTAAAAAAGCATCAAATGAAGTAAAAAAATTTACCTGTCCCCATTTAATCATATTTCCAGGTAATCACGACTATCGTCATACTGGCTATTTGATATTTAAACAATTTTTTCCATCATCAACTAACAAGGTGTATGAATTCAAAAAAGATAACAATACTGCCGTGATTCTAACATTAGATACAGCATTACCAGACAGAGATGAAGGTGAGGTAGGTGATGCACAAAATCTTTGGATAAATGAAGTATTAAAAACATATGATAATAGTGTGATAAAGATTGTTGCAATGCATCATCATTTAATTGCTATACCCGATACAGGTTTTACTAATCTTGTTGGTATTTTAGATTCTGGAGATGCTTTAAGGACTTTAACTGAAAATAATGTTTCACTTGTCTTATGTGGACACAAACATAGACCATGGATATGGAACTTGGGAAATTTAAAAATTGCTTATGCGGGAACATCCTCCTCTTGGAGATACAGAGGAATATTTGAAGATACATATAACATAATTGAAATAAAAGAAAAAAGTATAAACATTGATATAAAAATAGTAGGAGGAAATAAATTTCCTATATCTGATTTAGTTAAAAAATACCAACCCGAAAAAAGACTTGTATTTTCAAAGTAATATAGGAAAAAACTATTACAATTTATTTATACAATTCTTTTATTTTTTATTGAAATTTTCTAGCTGTTTGCGATAAAAAAATATGATATAAAAATAACATTCCCAAGAGACAATAATTATAAATAATAAAATAATGCATAAATTATACAATTTGATTTTTAGTAATATTGTTTTGTAGCTTTTTTATATAATCCAAGAAGGTTATTACAAACATTAAAAGATTCTATACAATTTAATAGAAAAACTTATCTTGATTAAAAAAGTTATAAATTCAAAAATAAAGAAGAACTTTAATAATAATAGAATAGTTTATTACTAGATTTTGTGACTCAATTCAAATATATATTTAATCTACCTTTAAAAACGGATTAAATAAATATGGTGTTTAGCTTAAGCTTACTGCTTTTATTTTTATCATTTTTTATCATAGCTTTGTTTCCTATTATTAGCTTTGCACAACAATCTGATGTAAACAGTGTACCAGCGGTCGCACAAATCCCATCAGTTGAAGAGCAGGCTAAATTAGGATTTATAATCATAACAACAAATATTATTAATGACGATGGGGGCAAAAGTAAGGCTTCAGATTTCACAATAAATATTCAAGGAAGCCCTTCGTTTCCCTCATCGTTTAAAGCTTCTTCCTCCCCTGACGTTGAGATCATAACTATTGAAGAAGGCGAGTATTCTATTTCTGTTGATAATGCCCAAGGATACCAAGCGTCTTACGGAAATCAATGTGAAGGCATGATCAAAGCTGGTGATAAAAAATCCTGTTCTATTACATTGGATGATTCAACCATAAAGAAACCAGATACTAAACATCTGCCAATATTTCCTTTGTCTCTACCTTTCCCACTACAAACCAGTGCCAATGGCGGAGCAGGAGAAGAAAAATCAGAAAGATTAACTATCTCTCAAATCCCACCAGTTGAAGAACAATCACAATTGGGTTTCCTCATCTTGGCAACAAACGTAATTAATGATAATGGTGGCACAAAACAGGCATCTGATTTTAGAATAAATATGCTTGGAAGCCAAGCATTTCCTTCTTCTTTTCAAGCTGCTTCATCCAATTTAATGCAAGTCGTTTCTATCAAAGAGGGTGAATATTCTATTTCTGTTAGTAATGCCCAAGGATACGAAGCATCTTTTGGAAATCAGTGTCAAAGCCAGATCCAACCTAATCAGATCAATACTTGTTTAATTACTTTGAATGATGTACCATCAACGATACCTCCTTCAACACAAGATCCAATTGCTAGACTCTCTGCACCGTCACAAGTCCAAGGAGGGCAGACAGTAGTCTTGGATGGTAGTCAATCAGTTGCTGATTCATTTACAATTACACAAACAGCAGGGCAACCTGTAGCACTTACAGATATTGGAGCTTTCAAAAAACAATTTACTGCACCAAACGGCAACTTCCAATTAGGTTTCCAAGCGGTAGCACAGAAAGGAAATAAACAATCAATAACGCAAATATCAATTCAAGTTTCAACTAATACGCCTCCACCACCAACTGGAGGATTATTCCCTGTTCCAGATGTAACCTGGTATTATGATGCTAAACCTTCATTAACTAAAGATATGGTATTGAAATCTGGCCAATCTCATCCAACAGATCGTGTATTGTTGCCAAGTAGCGCAAGTGGTGCAAGTTCTCATCCTATAAAAGCTGGTTGGTTAGAGGTTCAATCAGGAGGTGGTAACGGTCGTGTATATTTGAATTATCATGAATCACCACAATATTCACAATTACCAACTGCAGGCTTCAATACCGCAATGACTGGAACCTTCATGTTAAAACCTGGAATTGATAACTTGTCGATAAAGGATGGTAACCATCCTACTAATGGATGGAGTTTGGAGAATGATCTAGTTTTTGGTGGCTTTGGATTGGCATTTCATAGAACAAATGTTGAATCAAAAGCAGAATACTGGCACAACAGTCAAGGTAGTGGTGTAACTGTGTCCTATCCAAATGGTCTCAAATTAGTGGATAACAAAGAATACAAATTCTTCCTAACGTTGGTGACAGATAGAGCAAAACAAGAGATAGTACTTAATGCATGGTTAGATTTTGGCGATGGTAAAGGTTGGATTCAAGTAATGAAAGATAGAAAATGGGGCCTTACTGGTTGGAGTCCAGGAAGCGTACCAAATGGAAATGATAAAGCTGATATATTAAAAGGACCGTCATTTATCAAGAAACACCATATCTGGACCAGAGCCAATGGTAACAGCTTTTTACCTGTGAAAGATGTTATGATAGGCACATTGCCCTTTCTATCTTAATATTTTTTACCAGAAATTGTTCTACCCTAAATAACAAAATTGAAAGAATCTAAATTTATATCATATAATTTATGGTTAATAATTGAATTATGTATGCAAATAAAATCCCATTTTTGTTTGTTTATCATGAAAGATAAGTTATCTATTTCATAATATTATGAATAATTTAATAATAATCTAATGGCTGATTTATCGACTCTGAAATATCATAAAGATCGTTTAGTAAAATGATAGTTTTTTTAAAAAACTATTAGAAAACTACTATGATAAAAGTGAAATCTTTTAATAGATATAACAAATATCATTTAATCTTATTTTACTGTTTAACATTTATGATTTCTATATTTATTATATTATTATATAGCTTAAAAAATGAAGAGATAAAGCTACTTAAATTTTTTAGTATTTAGTTTTTATTTGATATTTTGATTATAACACTAAAAATTATTTTATTATTGTTCTTCTTTTATTTCAGCTGCTGCTGTATAATAAATTACCTCTTCATCACAATCTACAACTAAAACAACTTTATAGTTGTTAGTATCTTTGTTACCATTTGGAACTCCTGAAATCTCAATATCGCTTTGAACATCTTTTGGAATGCCAGCAATTTCGATGCTTTCATCGTTTGGTGATGAATTTTCATAAAATTCTTTTTGTTCTCCATTTAATTTAATATTTTCAAGCTGAACTGTATTTTCTGAGAACGCACTTAATGTTCTATCGATTGTACCCTTTAAAAGTAATCCTTTAATACTATTTGCGAATCCACATGGGGATTTGTAAGAGATCTTAATGGGTTCTCCTTTAGTTAATGAAATTTTATTATCTTTTACATCAGTGTTGTTAAAAACCTTATATCCTTCTTCCACCAGGAATGTTGGTTGGATTTCAAAGGTAGTCCCATCCTCTTTAATTATACTCATTGGAGCTATCTTGTCAAATTCATCAGCATAGGTATTTTGTGATAAAACCACGATTGTTATATAAAAGGATAAAAATGTTAGTAAAAATAGAGTATGATTCCTATTAGGGAGTTTCATTCTTTTAATATATCTATAATACATAGATAAGTGTTTCCGAGAATATTGATTGTTTTGATATTTCTTCTAAAACTTCCTAACGATATTATATTTTGTAAAGATACAAATAATTTTTTTAAAATCTGATCATACAAGGTTACAAATTTATATTAAAGATAAAGTTATTTTTTTAATTAATACTCATATTGAAATGTTTTAACTGTTATTATGAATTTCTACCAACTTTGTCTAAACCAATCTGTCCTTCTTGTGGCTTTTGCTTTTATTGTAGAGATTTTGCATGTTTTCATTATAATTATCAACGAAATAAATGAAAATTCTTTCTTGTATTCACTAATGTATTACTATAATATCATATTGGTATTATTCATTAAAGAATAAAATTAAAATTTTAAAATATATCCTTTTTAATATACAATATGGTGAATAATATTAGAAACAAGATCATTTACGTATTTTATTAATTTACAAAAAGAATTTTCAAAAATGGTAATAGAAAATGATTGTATTAGAGGTAATATAAATAATATATGTGGAGTCGATGTTGCTTATAATGGTAATATTGCATATTGTTCCGCGTTAGTTTTAAACAGAAAAACCTTAGAAGTAATAGAAATAATCAATTATAAAAGAACTGTAGATAATACATATATTCCTAGTTTGTTTATGTTAAGAGAATCAAAATCTATATTAAAAAGTTTAAAATTAATTAAAAATTCTTACGATGTTTTATTAATTAATGCCCATGGTGTTTTACATCCTAGACTATGTGGAATGGCTTGTTATATAGGTATCATGGTTGATAAACCTACTATAGGAATTGCAAAAAAATTATTATGTGGACTTGTATTAAAAAACAATTTTGTCGAGTACGATGGAAGGGTATTGGGCTATAGAATTAAAAAATCAAACAAAAAAGAAATTTTTGTAAGTGTAGGACATAAAATTAGTTTATTAACAGCTATTAATATTATTAAGGAACTTATCAAAGATAATGAAAGTTTTCCAGAGCCATTAAGACTAGCCGATATTTACTCAAAAAAATATAAAAAATTAAAATTGTAATATTTTCTGTTATTTATAATAATGAGTATATCAACAAAATTTCTAATTTTAAATTAGAATAAATAGCTCACATACCAATAATAATTTAAAAAATATGACAATGTTTTTCAAAGTTTATTACTTTACTACTTTGATCATATATTATAAAATTTTTTGAAAGCAAATAGTTTTACAAAATCGAAAATTTCAATTAATATTAATAAAATGTTCGATAGTCTTAATAATATATCGACTATTAAATTAAACTTTAGAATAAAATAATACTATAATATCTTGTCAAACTATTTTTATTTTTATTAAGCATATTATTATCAAATGGAAGATTGTATCTGTAATAAAAATGATAAAGCAAAAACTTTATTATTGGATTTATTTGTTGTTTCAACACATTTAACATTACTTAGATGCATCAAATGTGGTGGATTAATTTGTGAATGGACGGATAAAATTACTCCAATCAAAAGAGGGTATTCAGAAAACGAGCAAGAAATTTTAAAATAAAAATTTAAAAACTCGTATAAACAAGTATAGAAAAAGTCTTAAAATAATAAATTTTATTAAATTCAATTTTAGCAATATATTTAATATATGATTTCCTTAGTCATTGAATTTGCTTAGAAAAGAAAGTTAGATATTTGTTGTGTTATAACATATAGATGAAATGAATGAGAACAATAACTGCGATGTACATGGTACCGCCTATAGAAAAACTAAAACATTTGAAGAGTGTAAAGAAATAGCTTTAGCTAATTCTTGCCTATTGTCAAATGAAATAGAAGTACAAGGAGAGGTATCTTGGAATAGAGTGCTGAAAGTAGCTAATAGTGATGAATTAATTTATAAATTAACTTTGAAATATCTGAGACAAAAAGGATACGATATTGGGAACAATAAGAATCCTACTATTCATGGTATTGTAAAGGATTAGTTTTTGTTACTGCATAATTAATTAAAATTAGAATAAGTAGAAGAATGAAAGTCTGATCAGGATAGCCATTCTCCTACTTAATATTAGGAATCAGTCCAATGGTCAAATTGGATTTTGATTGTTTCTTCAATAGACGATATATGTACCGAGCTATATGATATAATAGAGACTGCGAACTATAAATGATTTTAATAATTTATGGCTCCCTATAATGAAGATTGAGAGCTTACTTCATTATGGGGAGCTTGCTACAGATTATGAAAAGACTTCCTGAAAGTTATATTTTTAATATAAATAGAATTAATTAACTAGATCCTGATTTTCATTATCTACTCCGAAATATTTAATGATATTATATTATGTTGGTGAATGTAGCATGAAATTTAAGCTAAGGCCAGGTCAGCAACTTCAAACTACACTCAATTCCGGAATTCCCAAAGTGACCCTTTTTTCAGGATCATTATATTATATATTAAATTTTATTTAACTATTGTCGATCATTTAACCCAATTAAGTTTAGATATTTTTATGTTATCATTATACTTGCAATCCATAATCTTCCAATTCTATTTTTAATTACTATGACAGGATATTAGTATAGAAACTTGTAAGATAATAATATCTAGAATAATAGATTAATTTAATTTATTAAAAAAAATCATTGTTTTATTGATTTAGTTTTTTTCAGTCAGTTTCATCTATCAAAAATTGAATTGTTAATTATACATCGCTTGTTGCGATTAGTATGTGATTTTTAACAGTACATGTTCTTTGTTCTCCTGCTGCTAGTGTTATACTGCTGCAGTCGTTTCCTTGCTCATCAACATATTCAAAGCAGATGTCATAAGTCACAATGCCAACGGCGTTTTCACTTGTAAACAATCTCCCTGCACCGTCGAAGCCAAAACCTATACAAGTTGGGTCAGTAAAAACCTCTAATAGTTGGTCGCGAGGGGTTGGTGCAGTATTTGGAATCTTTGTCTCATTTACTATATATGTACCTGGTTGGAGATTCTGAATTGTTGTCCCTTGTAATGACCCTTCAAACTGCTGGATTTGATTATTCTGATCATCTAATACTTCAATATCAAATAGATTTGCTGGTAATCGTTCACAGAATGCTGTATCGCTGATATTAGAATCGATACAGGGAATCCAATTCATATCATTAAAACAATTCAATTCTATTCCATTCGGGATTGGTTCGATATTTCTAAAACTACATCCAGATACTTCTTTGTTTACTGTTAATGAAGCTGTTGTTGGTGATTCTGGTGGTGTTGGTGGAATTGGTTCTTGAATTACTGTATTGTTGTTATTGTTTATACAGATAAATCTAAAGTCATTGATTTGAGAAGTATCTCCATTTCCAGCAAACGAGCTTGGACCAGTATTACCTTCTACTGCTT
>JALDXL010000095.1:0-7853 GCA_032155045.1 Nitrososphaerales archaeon | reverse complement strand
TTCCTGGTAAATATTTAACAAATTCATTAACTCTCTTAGTTAAAACTTCATTTATTGGTCCTGAATCATATCTATTAATAGTAATAAATGAAGATTTGTCTGGAGAGGATATTCTAATTATCTGATTTTCATTATCCGTTATTAGCTCTTTCCAATCATATGGGATATGAAGAGAAATTCCCTCTCTTTCTATTATTTTATCGAGCGACAGATTATCTTGAAACTGCCCTTGTGAATTATTAACCAAATTAGGAGAGATTAAAATAGCAAACACTAAAGCAACAATACTTATTGGTATCGCATTTTTCATAATATTTAACAATTACTTGATATAGATAAACATATTTATCGATAATTTGAAAAAAGGTAGGATAAATACCTACTTCAATAAAAAATATTCAAAATCTAGTGGCTTCTACAATTTATAGAAGAATGAAAAAATAATACTATCTAGAATTTGATATTTTCAACAATCAAAAATAGATGAATATCCGAAAAAAATTATGTTCTATGGGTATCGTTACTCCATGTAAGTATCTTGAATGACGAACAATTTAAATAAATACTATATTTCATTTTTTACATATTAATATATGAGGCTCCAAGTTTATTTTTATAAATTTAGGATAAATTCAATAATTTCAAGATTTTAAGAAAAACTTATCTATAACAATTACTATTGTAAAATCATGCAAAACATGATTGGAATGCTTGCCCAGTCCTTTGGCATAGACCCAAACATAGCAAATATGGCAGTGAGTGGAGCGACTAAAATGTTTCTTAATAAATCGTCACCCAAGGCTACTTCAGGTCTATTATCTGCTTTACCAAAGGATGTTACTGACCAATTTGATGACAACGAGAAACAAAAGTTTAAAACAACACAAGACAATAATTTAAATCGTTATGATTTACTAAAACAGTTGTCAGAAGTAACAGGGATTAAAGATATAGACAAATTAGACAATTTTGCTGATGTCATTCTGGATAGTATAAAGAAAAATACTAGAATTGATACAAGTGATGGTCTTGACAAAGAAGAATTGTTACAAGGATTGAAAGATTTATCAAGAAGACAACAAGGATCTTCACTATTTTAATTTTTTTAATTTTCTAATTTAATTTAAGTAGTTTATAAAATATTTGTATATCATTAAGAATAATATAACTTGTAGCAATCTAAATTTTACAGATTCAATCTATTCTTATTTTTGAATCAATCCCGTTTATTCTATTAAGAAAAAAGAGAATTTTATTGCCAGTACCAGAAAAAAATCATAATAGAGATAAAAAATACTAGCAGTTGATTCCTCTGACAATGTTATTCTTCTAGAGGCTTTGAATAAGGTATAAAAATTAAAAAAAAAGATCTTATATTAAGAGATTTGACTAAGAATAAACCAAATTAAATAATAAAGAGAGGATATCAATGAATGGTTTAAAAATAATATTTATATTAAAAATGGATTTTTATCATTTGTATTATTTGTTTATGAGTAATCATAAAATATTTTTACCAATACTTATTAAGAGTAACTAAAAAATAACTTTCTATGAAAGATGATGATGTATCTAAAAATATATCAAAAACCGATAGAAAAAATACTGATAAAAAATATAAAATTAAATCCAATATAAAACACAAATATTTAGTTGAAATTGTAGGGACATTTATTTTAGTTTATGCAATTGCCTCGGCTGCTACTATCTACTCTGATAGTGGACAAATGGGAGTAATTGCTATAGGACTGGTACATGCTTTGGCATTAACAGCAATAATATATGCTATTGGTTATAGATCAGGTGCTCAAGTTAACCCTGCTGTTACAATCGGTTTGTTAGTAGCAAAGAAGATACAAGTCAAAGAAGCTGTATCCTATATTATATGTCAAATAATTGGAGCGGTATTAGGAGCTGCTATAGTATATGCAATGTTCGGTTCCACCATGTCCGCGAGCGTAACTTTACCATCAGAGGATAACATTCTGAGGGCATTCATACTGGAAACCGTAATGACTTTTACATTGGTATATGTAGTATTAGCTACCACTACTGCTAAGAATTTCAATATTGCACCATTAGCAGGAGTTGCAATAGGTTTTACACTTGGATTCAATGTAATTTTCGGCGGCTCTATAAGTGGCGGTTCACTTAACCCTGCTAGATCATTTGGTCCTGCTTTAATGACAGGAAATTTTGATACTAACTGGCTTTATTGGATTGCTCCTATTTTTGGAGCTATAATAGCGGCGGGGGTGTATAAAGCATTACATAGAGATTCAGATCTTCCTGAATAGAATAATTAGAACAAAATAGACTTTTCATGAATAGTAGATAGGAATAATCTTCCAACTCGATCAATTTATTTCTCATTAAATTAGTAATATTTCTTGTAGTATCATCAAATCTTTATTTAGAAGATACACGGTTTACTTCTAGTGGTATCTGGAAAATACTTTAACAAAGGAGTAAAGGCTCTAGACGAACCTAATTTAGGACACGTCGTTAGAGAAACACCGGATAAAATCGTGATTTTTGGTGGAAGAAATGAGAGATACGATATTCCGATTTCTGAAATCCAACAAGTAGGAGCAAACGTTCTGATTGGACTTAACTTGTCAGAAATTCAAAGTAAATATACTGTTAATCGTAACGATCCTCTTCCAACGAGCAGAAAAGATCCTTGGGAATCAGATAATCAAACTGATTTAGGAACATATGAAGGTAAATATCCACAGTCATTATTTAATAAAGGAGTAAGAACAGAAAATGAAGACCACGTCGGTCATGTTATGAAAGAAACAAATGATAAAATAGTAGTTTTTGGATATGGAGATGAAAGATTTGACATTCCAAAATCTGAGATACTTGCAGTAGGAAGAAATGTTATTACAAAAAAGAATTTCCCAGAATTATTTTCATTTAAGGTAGATAGGAATTCACCATTACCAACTGGAGAACCTTTAGATAAAATAGATGAAGAAGCATATCCTGAATATTACCACGGTCCTAGAGATGACAAGGAAGGCAAAGAAGATTTAATATATCCAAAATAGATACTATCAAATATTTTTTTCCTAGTATTCTTCAAAAAAAAAAATAAAACTGTATTGAGATATCAATTATATTTTATATTTTTTGAAGAGATGTTTTCAGGTAAAATTGATTGATACTATTTTAGGTTAAAATATGATTAATTTGAGACACTTAAATTTTGAATATTGTTGTTGTATTTAAGTTATATGAGTTTTATTATTAATTAATTAAATAAATAATAAATCATAAAATTAAAAGTAGTATGATTCTTCAAACAAACAATAGGTAGGTTGTAACACTTAACCAAATTGAAGTATGTTAAAGAAGAAAAATTCAGGATCAAATTGCCCGGACTCCAACCGATCAACATGTTAGACATTTATTTCAATACTTAATTCTAAAATAAAAAGACAATAAAATAAGTGGCTATTTCATATATCTATTAGTAATTTCTAACATACAGGAATGGCTCTAAAAAGACATCTCGATCACCTTTAAAGTATCCTTTACCATTATTATCACAGATACTGTTAGATTTGACAGCCAGTTTTTTTATTGCATCTATTATATCAAGAGGAGTAGCAGTAGGATGAGAAGCTTTGTACAAGGCAACTGCCCCTGCAACATGAGGAGATGCCATACTAGTGCCGGTCATAGTCGTATAAGAATTAGATTTGTATGTTGAAAAAATACTAACTCCTGGAGCTGCTATATCCACCGCTTGTCCATAATTGCTAAATGATGCAAGATTATCATCCAGTCCATAGCTAGTGGTTCCTCCCTTAGCCCCACATTTTCCGTCGGTATCTACAATAGCAGAAACAGCAATTACATTAGGATGATTGGCTGGGGAATATAATGCGGTATTCTGTGCAGCATTTCCAGCCGCGGCAACGATAGTAACTCCTGCCTTCACTGCATTACTAATTGCAGTATTAAGAATTTGAGATGAACATTGACACCCTAAACTTATGTTAGCCACTTCTATTTGTTTAGCATTAGCAGTAACATAATCTAATGCTTTAATAAGAGTCGAGATAGAACCGGTGCCTGTGCTATCAAGGACTTTAAGATTCCATAGCCTAGCACCTGGTGCAACTCCAACAACGCCTATTGAATTGTCTTTTGCTGCTGCTATACCTGCAACATGACTGCCATGTCCATGTTGATCATTTGCAAATAATGACGAGCCTCCAGTAAAGTCAACTCGTTTATATATATTAAGATCAGGATGGTTATAAGAAATTCCGCTATCAAGTATTGCAATATCAGCATTTACCGTTCCAACTCCATTACCGGATCTAGTATAACTTAAATCAGCATCGATTCGATTTATCCCCTTGGGAGTTTGTTGAGCAAATGAGTAAATTTTTTGATCCTGTTCAACATATAATACATTTGGATCATTTACAATATCTAATAGATTTTGAATATCATTTATTTTGAAAACCGCTCCTTTTACAGACTTGTCAAAGATATCAAGAACTTTCATATCGGGCATCTTTGATGGCAATAAAGAATTTGCTTGAATATTCGTTGTTAACTGTTCAGTGAGGGTATTGACATTTTTAACGCTATTCTTGAAAACAACGATATACTGATTTTTAATTTTATTGCTCTGATCAGATGTTTCTTGTTCCAGGGTTTTGTCCATATTCGGTTCTTTTTGGGTAGCATCAGGAGACTCTATTATTTTTAAGAAATCAAAATATTGGCTAGGTTCGCCACGAGCATATTCGAAATGATAATTCAATGAAACTGAAGAGCTAAAAATTAAAGCTATAAAAGTAACAATAAGAATATTTGTGATCCTGGACCTCAACTTTAACAAATAAATTTTAAAATACTTAAGGAAGATGCAAATTTATTCTAAGACTATAATAATATAAATTGTTATAATAAATAAATATAAAAAAAATGTATATTGGAATAAAAAAATTATTTCCAAGCTAATGCATCTAATTTGTATTTTTCAAATATTTTATAAATACCTACAAGTACATGTATTTGATAGTTTGATACTCACTGGTAACTCTTTCTCTGACTACTGTTTTACAGATTTCAAATAAGACTATGAATCAAAATAAAAAATCAATATAATAAAAATAGTTTTTAGTAAAAATTATCTTGATTTGGATATAGAATAATGATCAGTTACTTCTAAGGAATCTTTGTTATTCTCTATTTTACATGAAGACATTTCAAATATGGTAAAATCGCCCTCTTCCATATCGCTTTCTTTTAGTTTTTGTTCTTTGCATTTATATCCTATATCATAATATTTTGCATCCAATTCTTTTCCCTCGATATTAATAGCAAGAAAACCAAATCCGTTGTGTTGGTTTACTACATAATCAGGTTGATTCAAAAATATATGACTGGTTCTCCCTCCTAGACCTACTACCGAATAAATTGACCCTTCTGGATCGATATATTTATTTATTGTTGTATTAGTGGATCGGTCTACAATTGGTTTGGTAATATCATTGGGATTAAACTGTAGAGGCAATGTTCTATCATAAAAGTGGTTATGGCCTTGTAATACTATATCTACACCATATTTATCAAAAATAGGCTGAAATTTATCCCTCACAATATATTCTTGAATATGACTTGAAAGCGAAGAGTATAATGGTTTGTGTAATACAACTACAATCCAGTCAATAGAGGAGTTTGTACCAGCGTTCTTTAGATCATTTACTGCAAATTGATACTGCGGTGTCTCAAATGGGATGTCTTCTACGGTTACTTCTTCATCAACTAAATAAAATGGAGGTATTTGGTCTTTTATATTATATTTGGCAAGTAGATTTTCAAGAGTTGTGGTATAATATTTTGCACCGGGTTTGTTTTCTTTTTTAATTTCTTTACCAGTGTTATCATCATTTTCTCCTTCTTCTACTTCTTCCTTTTGTTTAAAAGCGTCAAAAGAAAACTCTAATTGTGTATCTAGTACCAAAAAGTGGACATTTCCATAATTGAATGAATAATATGATTTTGGTAACTTGTAATGTTTTAGCAATGAATCTTTTAATTCTTTAGATCCTCCCTTTTCTCTTTCTTCCTCGTCTTCATGATTACCTATAGCAATTTTAATTTTTGGCTCTAACGCTTTAGTCATTTCATACCAGCAATTCATAGTTGGTTCATATGATAAATCTCCCAATACCAAAAAAATATCTGGCTGTTGTAATTCAATTTGTTTAATGTTATTTTGGGCAACAGGTCTACAACCAAAATCACCTGCAGCAACAATTTTCATTTTTTGTTCTTTATTGATATTTTGATTTTGACCAAGAGATATAGTATTATTGCTATTATCTATATTTACAAGATTTTTCTTGATACTATTAATATCACTTTCATTAGTATAATTAGTGGTATTATTCGTTATAGAAAACACATCGTGAAAGGTTAAAGTTTGTAGACATACAATAAATAATAAAATACTAAAAATATAGGGAAATCTTAACCCAGCTAATTGCTTAAATTTAAAAACTATCATGTGAGTATAAAATGTATTTAAAAATCCTATTTATTTTCTATCTAGATAAAAAATCTTGACATTATAATAAATACTTTATAATCAAGGTGTTAACACTTTTCATATATTCATCTATCTATCTTTTGTAAATACTGTTATCATTTGTATATTGACTGTATTCTGATTCATAGTTACTGCTGGATACTGATTCATATTTACTGTTGTATTTTCTTTCATAGTTATCTTTTTCATTAGATGAAAATGGTATACCGATATTATTTTTGGTATCTATTGCATAATATTTTTTGTTATTGTTATCTGTTCCATGACTAGAATAACCATTATGACTTGATTGTTGAGGTTGTTCTTGTTGGTGGTGTTGTTTATGATAATTATAATAGGCTTCTCTGAAATCATCGTCTTTATAAAATTTTTCATACCTTTTCAAATAATTCTCGTCTTCGTTAGTGGATGGAACTATATTGAGAGCCATTGCATTTGAAATAAAATTTATGTTAATACCAACTAGTAATATTATTCCGACCATAGCACTTGATAAAAATAGAAATAATGGTCTGTCCATATTTTTATTATTAAAAGAAATATCTATCAATAAACTTTATGGAGCATTCGTAGAATGGATCTATCAATCTTATTTGACTTTTTACTAGTTTATTTTTAGTATTTGTATTATTTAATAAATACAACTAGAGTATTTATAATTCAAGTTTATAGATTATTGTATACCATACTAATGCTTTTGACTGTCTATAAAATATGTAGTGATAATCTCCTTTATTGTATATTATAAAAATTATCTATTCTAGTGATGGTTCATAATAAAACCATCATGATAGTTAGATATGACCATCCAGAATAGACATATATTTGGCTGAAATATGGATGAATTCTTTGGTGTAAGATTACAAAGACCTTCGTGAATATAAATATTAAGGTATATTCATCGAATGTACTATTATATTGAATTATTAAAATAACATAAAATTTAATAAATATATATAGCTGTAAATTTGGAGTCTCGTTTTATTAATAAATATGTAAACGATCTTTAAAATTTGTTGTTAATAGAATTAATGCGAATCTCTTACTTCTATGAAACCAATTTTGTTTGTTTTGTAGTTATGGTTTTGGTATCTTAAAGATCTTTGTATGTATATCTCAGATAAGATATTCCATATACTATGAAATATTAAAAGATATTATATTTAGTTAGTGAGTGAGTCTTGGCCTGAAATAATGCTAAGGTCATTAAATCCCAAGCTAGACTCACCCCTTTGTATTTCCCAATGTGATCCTTTTTATAGGATCAGTA
>JALDXL010000094.1:0-7877 GCA_032155045.1 Nitrososphaerales archaeon | reverse complement strand
TTAGGACATTATAGATATATCAGTTATGTGATAGTTCGAGTCAACAACTTTTTTTTAATCTGAATTCATCTTTTAATCTATTAGTAATACTAGGTTTTGTATTTATTTTCAAGAATGAATTGATTTGTAAATATTTTCAGGATATTAACATACTCTAGTTATTTACTATTCTAAATATTATATCTTAATCCAATTTTTTACTCGGCAGCATATGAAATTCAATACTACAGATTCTTTCGTAACTATTACGAACACGATGTATCATATAGCGAGATATAATCCATAGTATGTTAAATTTAGTAATTGATTTCTAGTCTCTTATACTTCCGTATATTCTATATATTCTACCAGATGTACTAGATATATAGTTCCATACTTCGGTATTTATCGGCAATTCATAAAATCTATCTTTTTGATTGGTATCAATTGCCTCATATACAAACTTGCCAATTACAATTTGATCCGGTTCTGCTAGCGAAGTCATTTTAACAGCTATGCTTATTGTATATCCTAAGATATCTATGATTGGTTTTTTTGTAATTATGGTCTCATCTTTATATTGTACATTATTTGTTTCCCATCCATATTGTACAACTACATTTTCTCCTACATCTATACCTATTCTAACGTGTATTTCAGGATAGTCGTATTGGCTTAAAATTGGATTGATTCCATATCTAATTACTTTGATCATGGCTAGAGCACAGCTAACTGCATTAATACACGGAATTATATCAACTTCTTTTTTCTCTGATTTTACTAAAAAAAATCCTAGAACTGCGTCACCTATAAATTTTAGTATGTATCCCCCGTACGAAGCTATTAGTGTAGACATTTCTTGGGTGAATGCCCTTATAATATCTGCTAATCGATTAGCAGATAGATTCATACAAAGCTTAGTAAATCCGACTAAATCTACATGTATAATAACAAGTTTTGTTTTCGACTCAAGCAAATTTTCCAGTATTTGGCTAGAATCTTGTGAAAGATTAAATTCTTTTGCTTGCAGTGCTGACCATGTTCTTGATTGGGCATTCTTAATTAACTCGTTAATATCTATTATTGAATCTAGATAAAACTCTGCTAAAGATGAAGGAGAATCATCTATTTTTTTACCAGAATGTCTTTGATCATCTGAATTAATGATATTGTGAATTTCTTCTATCTCTAAATCCGTTTGAAAAGCAATTACTTCAATTGGGATTCCAGATTTGTAAAGGTTCAGAACTGTCTGTTTTTGTTCAATTGATATATCTATTCACCTTGAATAACATAGGATTCCCATTTACTACTATAATAAAACATCCAATATTCTTGAATTCGACTATATAAAATAAATTATAATGAGATTCTAAAGATTTCTTTCTGTTCTATCGTTTCCCATGCTCCCATACCTCTGCCTTTTCCATTATTTCCAATAATCTCGCTAATTATGACTTCTTTAGCCCCCATTGGAGGCCAAGTCATAGCTACATATTCACCAATTTCTCCACCTTTTTCTAAAGATGCCATTGAAATGTTATCTTCCTTGATGCTGTTGTCGATAAGTTTACCTTTGACCTTTTCAAAAATTTGTCTATTTCCATGTACGATTACATAAATTTTTTTATCATTATTCAATGCTGTCATGGATTTTCTAAATATTTAAAAATATAAAAGCTTACCTTTCCAAGTATTTTCAAGTAATCTGTTTTTATTTTATATTTTTATTTATAAGATTTATTAGTTTTGGAAATATTTTTTAACAAATATTTAAAAATCGCTAAAGATTTCCTAATTTTATCATAATATTGAGCAAAGTACCCTATTGCAATAGTCGCTATACCCGCTAGTATGAATCTTGTACCCATTATTTCAAATCCTTCACCTTGCTCTATCGATCGACCTAGAAAAATCATAAATATTGCAAAAACTGTAATAATTATCCCTATTATTAATAAGGGCAAAAAGAGAGGGTGACGATTTGATTTTTCAATCATTTTGATATAATATACCTAGAGCATCTAATTTAATAAATTTATAAACAATTTTATTGATTCGATCTCTGTTTTTTTTATATTGAATAGTCTGAATATATCATTCATTGGAGGGAGTGAATTCCTTAAGGAATTCGGCAAACAAGGAACAATTTCCGATATGGTGCTTTATGACAGAAAACAAAAGGATCAAATATTTACAATAATCTCTCCATTATCATTTCCTGATAAAATTCAAACATTGCCTCAAGTTTTGAATATGTCAGATGTAGTAGTTTTATATATATCTGCTTTAGACAAATATCTTGCAGAACAAATAATAGCTATCGATAGTTTAAATATTAATAATGGTTTTTTGCTTCATTCGTATGATATAGATGATGAAAGACTTGATAAAATGATCAAAGGTACTCTAGTTGAAAAATTTAATAAAATAGAAAATCTTGAAACATTGAAAAACGAGATAAATAATCTGGAGTCTCAATCTAAAGAAGGTGATTTGATATTGCCAATTGATCATAGCTTTGATGTCAAAGGCGTTGGAACGGTAATCCTTGGTGGAATTAAACAAGGAAGCGTAAAAGTATATGATAAATTAAAAATGATGCCTTCAAATAAAGAGGTTCTAATAAAATCAATTCAAATGCATGACGACCCAGTAGATGAGAGTTTTAGTCCAGCTAGAGTAGGTTTGGCTATAAAAGGAATTACACCTAATGAAATCGAAAGAGGTGATATTATTTGTTCTGGAGATACAATAAAAACCGCAAGCACAGAAATAATCGTCGAAGACTTCTCAAAGAATAAATATTTTAATAGCGATATTACAGAGTCACAAACATATTTACTTTCTGTAGGCATACAAGTAAAACCAGTAAAAATTTTTAATCGAGATTCTAAAACAATATTTAACTTAGAAAAACCAATAGCATATTATCAACAACAAAAATTCTTAATTCTAAAACCAGATAGTAAAACTACTAGGATAATAGCCAATGGATCTTTTTCATGAAATCTGTATTCGATTTTAATTCTGTTTCTATCCTTTATATTTATTTTAGTTCGATTTAGGTGATTCAAGAAATGATTTTTTCTTGTGAATTTATTTTTATTAAACTATTTTAAATGTCTATATTTAGAATTGATATTTCATGAATTATGAATTAATATTTAAAAGTGTGACCTAATAGTAATTTTAAAAAATAATTGCTTTTTATGAAGTTTTTACAAATCTTTCTGTCCACATTTTTTCAAATCATGGTTTATTTTTAAAATCTATAAATGCGACTTACAAATACTAGTAAATATTTTATCTTCTCAAAAATAGGTGATGAACATTATTTTTAATCGTATCTACAGTTGAGTGTAATCACTATTAATGTTATTGTTAAAATAATTGATTTTAGTATTTTATTAAAATATGAATACATTTTGGTGTTTTGTTATTTGCATCATTGTTTATTTTTGTTTTCATAAATCTCTAAAAAATATTTTTAACGTTATTATTTGAAATGGATTCGCCATAATAGTTATTTCATTATTTTCTATACCTTTAATCTCTTGGATTTCATTTTCCATAAAATCAATTAATTTTACACCTTTTATTTTAGGGGCAAGTTTTATTTTTGTGAGTGTTTTTTTCCCCTCTGTTTCATAAATTCTTAAAACAATTCCTTTTTTATCATCGCTTAACTTCATTGTACTCATTACAACATTGCTTTCTGATATTTCAAGAAAAGATTTAATATTATTTAATTTGTTACTATTTTTGAGTTTATTATTAGAAGTAGTATTTTTTATATTACTATTTTTCTTTATCTGAAAAGCTATTAGAGGCATATTGATTTCAGATCCTTGTTGGTAAATTAGATCTTCCATCCAATCATTTTCATGAGGTAATATTGAATATCTAAAAGTATATGGTTTCATTTCTGCAGCATCGGGTGTTGGTATACAAGGTCCCATTATTCCATCAGAAGAAAGTAAAACTATGCTACGTAGTAAAGTAAGATAAATAGATCCATCTCTTATTTCGTGCGATGGTAAACCCTGATGGAAGAGACTAATTCCTAGAATTTTATTAGAATTTATTTTTGTAGTGTAATCAATCCATTCAAAAGAGGGAAATACTCCTGAAGGTTTTTCAAACCATTTACCTTTGTCTTTTTGATAATAAAGATCGGTTTTTCTTTCAATCGCTCCAAATTGGGTTCCAGACCAATACGTTTTAGCTTTACCTTGGATGTCAAATTTTACCTTAAGTCTTGAATGAGGATGTCTATTAAAAATGTGAGTTATGAAATCGATTCTATTTAAACTCTTGTAAATTATAATTTCTTTTTCAATATCTATAAAGTCATGTCTATACATCATTGGTTTGAATTTTTCGGTAAATCTATATGGCCATCTTAGGGCAAAATATTTACTCTTAAATTTAATATGCGATTTTAGTTTTCCATGAATAACTTCGTATTTTTCTGGTTTAAATATTCCATATTTAATTCCATCTCCAGTTTCTGATTTCAGTAGTTTCAGATTTTCTCTATGATAATATAGATCACCTATTTCTTCATCTAATATTATTTCATTCCCAATACAATACTGTAATTTTTTATTATTTTTGATAGATTTGAAAATTGTAATAATTGCATTTTCTCTATTAACTTCAATCTCATATTCTTTATTTTTGAAATTTGTATCATGAGCAATTATGGTGTTTCCATCTATAGTATCTGATTTGACTACATCTAATGTTTTAAATCCTAATGGAGGAACTGAAATCACACAACCGAGATTTATTTTTTGAATGGAATTATCTTGATATAATGAATAATCTAAAATTTCTATATCTATGATTTGATCTCCGTCATTTAAGCAACTTATACCTTTAATTTCACCTTCATCAAATTCTAAAATTATTTCTATCCAGTTTGTTACTTCCCAAGAAAGCGGGTTGAAAATAAAAACATCTTTATCGAAATTTGCCATAAAAGAAATTTTCTTTAAATAATCGTAAATAGATCTGCCTATGCTTTTTCTTTCATTTTCAAATATTTCTCTTACCTCGTTATAAATTTCGTCAACACCTGTTCCTGGTAATACATCATGCATTGCAATGAAAAGTATTTTTTTCCAATACTTGTGAAGCTGGTCTGAAATATTTTCATCATGTATTTTCATTAGCCATGCAATCGCATCTAGCCTTTCAAGTAGTAAAATACTATTTTCAAATTCCTTCATTCCTTGTTTTAGCCACATACGCGTAGATGTACAATCGGGGTAGACCGCAGAGAACTTTCCAGAATACATCTCTCCTTTCCTTATTTTAAATCTAACATTTTGTTTCTCTAAATAGTTAAAATATTGAAGGGGTGACGACATAATCATTTTGTAACCATTTTTCGATTTTCCATTTTTTCCATTAATATTCTTGTTCCAATCACTTATGGTATCTATTAATTCCGGTTGAGGAGGAGTAGAACCACTTCCCGACAACATCAAAATTTGATTTGTTGAAGCATATTTTTTTAATTGTTTTAATGAAAGCGGAAGTTGGTCTAGAAAAAGCCCTGCTCGGTATCCTAATGGCATCCAGTGAGTAAGTATTTTACTACCATCAATTCCTTCCCATAAAAATTCCGATGGGGTAGAAACAGGTATTCCCCGCCTAAAGATAACGTATCTGTATCCACAACTTTTTAAAATTTGAGGCCATTGAGCATTAAACCCAAACTCATCAGCTCCATATGAGACTAGAATATCTTGATGTAGTTTTTCCTTTACAAATTTCTTTCCTTCCGTTATTTCTTTTATTAATACTTCTCCGTTTGGAACCATGTTATCTGCCAATAAATATTGACCTCCTGCAACCTCTATTTTATTTTCCTTAACAAGGTCAATTATATCTGAGAATATATGAGGATAATCTTTTTCTATTTTTTCTAACAAAAAGGTTTGTTCCAACATGAATTTGTAATCAGATTTTTTTATTAGATTGAGTGCTTGTTTTAAAATATATTCTATATTTACAAAGTAATAATCCTCTTTGTTAAGGATCCACACAGCATCATAATGCATATGGGGAACAATGTGAATAGTTGCATCTTCAACTTTCTTAATCATCTTAATTTTACACTACCTCTTGAATACATGATTTAAAATAATTTCTTTCCAACCTATCTGTGCGATTCCATTAACTCTAGTCAAGTTATTTATTTTCATAGAAGCGTAATCATTATGGATATTTCGTACTAGGAATGCTTTGTCCACATTTTCAAACATTGGGATATCATTAGTTGCATCTCCTATTCCTATAGATTCAATTTTTTCTTTTTGAAATTTTAATGAATATAATTTTTTTAAAATTGATATTGCAGAGCCTTTGTCATGTAAAGAAGAAATTGTATTATATCTAGTTCCCTCTAAAATACGAAGACCTTTATCTTCTAATATTTTTTTTAACTTGTATAATTCGTTATTATTAATTTCGATTATAGTTTCACTATATTCTCTAGAAGCCATTAATTTTGCATTATTTATTGATATTCCTACTTTTTGGGCTAATTCTATAATCGATAGATCATTTACGGCAATAAATTTGATATAGAAAATTTCTCGTATCTCTCGAAGAATTTCAATTATTCTATTATAAGATTTTCCTAGTTCTATAATTAAATAATGGTTTATTCGCTTAATCGATAGACCCAATTCTTCAAGGTCCATGGGAAAATAGTTTTCAGGGATGATAATTGCCCCTCCATTCTCGACAATAAATGGATCATTTATATCAAGATATTTTCTTATTTTTTCCTGTTCTACCCTAGTTTTTGTTGAGCAGAGGATTAAAGGAATATTGTTATCACGAATCTTTCTGACCAATGTTTTAATTTCTCCGTATTCTTCAGTATGATGAATCTCTCCGTTTTTCATAATATAAGATTGAATGAGCGTATTATCTATATCGGAAAAAATCAAATATTGTGACATTATTTTACTCTTGATAAAAGTACGAACTACTTTATACTTTGACGTATCTCTTTATATAAGAATTTTCTATATCAGGGAAAAATTTGTTCTCCTGTATGTTTGTCAATTATTATAATAGCTTTTGTTGGGCATGTTTGAGCTGCGTCTAAAATACTTTCGAATTTATCTGCTATTTCTGATATCACTATTGCCTTTGGATTTATCATTTTATTCGATTCGATGTGAAAAACGTTTGGTGCTAAGATTGTACAACTGCCAAATGCCATGCATAGTGAGGGTTCAACAATTATTTTAAACCTGGATTCTTCAATACTGGATTTTTTTCTTATACTTGTTTCTTGTATTTTTTGATGTTTTACATAATTATTATTAGAATAAAAGTCAGTTTCTTTATGTATGGAAGAGTCTAAATTTTGACTTTTAAAACATAAATTATCATAGTCCTTCCTTTTTTTTTCATCAGAAAGAACTTCAAAAGCAATATTAATTTTCTTGATCATCTCGGAATCATTTTCTTTTTTAGAATTTCTGTCAGGATGATATTTTCTAACTAGAAATCTATAGGCTTTTTTTATCTCATAAGGTGTAGCGTCTTCGCCTATTCTTAAAGTTCGATAATATTCATAGATATCCAACTAATAATGACACCAATAATGATGATATTAAGGATATTTCTTTTTTTAGATCTGGTTAAGTTGCAACCAGTAAAAAATATTCAAAATTATGGAAATTAGAATAAAAAGAAACGACAATAAAATTATCCTGTTATACATGTATTAAGGTCAACCTGAAAGATCTAGCTTTACAATAACAAAGTGGGAGTTAATTTGTGATGAATGTTCGAATATTTACATCCAGCTGTAAAATGAATTCTACTTATACCATTAATCCTAAACCTTTCAATTATTTGATCAT
>JALDXL010000093.1:0-8025 GCA_032155045.1 Nitrososphaerales archaeon | reverse complement strand
TTTTTAACAAAAGATTAAAATCTCTCGAAGCGAAAATTCTTAATCATGTCCTCGTCCACACCTTTAGAGCGAACTATAGATCAAGTATTATCAAAGAAAGAATCAGAATTGTTAACCCAATTGAACAGTTCTTATTTAGAATCAATTAATAATTTAGAAATATCAAAGTCACAATTGGAATCAGATTACCTCAATATTATTTCTAATGCAGAAAAAAAAGCAGATACAATAACAAAACAAGTTATTGGTTCAAGCAAATTATCAACTAGAAATAAAGAACTTGTGTTGCTTGAACAAGCTGTAAATGATATTTTTACTAAAGCAGAAGAAAAATTAATGTTACAAACGAGTAATGATTCAAGTTATAAAAATTTATTATTAAAAATGCTTGATGAAAGTATTCCAGACATTAGTACAACTGGGGTTGTAATCGATTGTCTGGAAAAAGACTCGGAATTCTTTAAGCAACAAATAGAACTATTAGGTTCGAAATATAATAAAAAAATCAAATTAAATACCAATTTAAAAAATTCTATCGGAGGATTCAGACTAAAATCTACAGACGGAACTATTACTTTAGACAATACAATTAATTCCAGAATTGAAAGGATTAAACCTTTAATAAGGAAAAATATTGCAAATATTTTGAGAGAAGGTAGGATATAAAATGGTTGCAAAAGGAAAAATTGTTTGGGTTAGTGGACCTGCAGTTAGGGCAGACGGAATGTCATCAGTTAAAATGTATGAAACTGTCGAAGTCGGTGAATCTAAACTAATTGGTGAGGTTATTAGGTTAACAGGAGATATTGCATTTATTCAGGTTTATGAGTCTACTTCAGGACTCAAGCCAGGTGAACCTGTAGTTGGAACAGGACAGCCATTATCAGTATTACTTGGACCAGGAATCATTGGTAGAATTTATGATGGTATACAAAGACCGTTAGATGAGATAGCCAAAAAATCAGGCTCTTTTATTAGTAAAGGAATTGCTACTACGCCAGTTGATATTAAGAAAAAATATAAATTTATACCAAAATCCAAAGTAGGTGAAGATGTTGTAGCAGGTTCTGTATTGGGAACTGTTGAAGAAACTCCTCTTTTGACTCATAGTATTCTCGTACCTCCAAATTTCAAAGGTGGAAAAATCACCCATCTTTCTTCGGAAGGCGATTTTGATTTAGAACATTCTATCTGTACAGTCGAAACTAACGGGAAAAAAACTCAATTAAAGATGTATCATAAATGGCCAGTTAGAAAGCCTCGGCCATATACTGAAAGATTCGATCCTACAGTGCCTTTGATAACTGGACAAAGAGTTATCGATACCTATTTTCCTATAGCAAAAGGGGGAACTGGTGCAATTCCTGGAGGTTTTGGAACAGGAAAAACTGTTACATTGCATCAAATAGCGAAATGGGCTGATTCGAAAGTGGTTGTATATATTGGTTGTGGCGAGAGGGGAAATGAAATGACTGAGGTTTTAGTCGAATTTCCTCACTTGATAGATCCTCGTTCTAATAGACCGTTAATGGAAAGAACAGTTCTTGTTGCAAATACTAGTAATATGCCCGTAGCAGCAAGAGAGGCCTCTATATACACAGGAGTTACTATAGCTGAATATTATAGAGATATGGGTTTGGATGTTGTGCTTGTGGCAGATTCTACTAGTAGATGGGCTGAAGCTTTAAGAGAAATGTCGGGTAGGTTAGAAGAAATGCCAGCAGAGGAAGGCTATCCTTCTTATCTTGCATCTAGATTGGCAGAATTCTATGAGCGAGCGGGACGGGTTCGCGCGTTGGGGTCTCCTGATAGAAGTGGTTCAGTTACAATTGTTGGTGCCGTTTCTCCATCTGGAGCAGATTTTACAGAACCAGTAACAACTCATACAATCAGATTTATCAAAACATTTTGGGCTCTTGATACTAGATTGGCATATTCTCGACATTATCCTTCCATAAATTGGATGCAGTCATATTCAGGATATTTAGAAGATGTGTCTAAATGGTGGACTGAAAATATTAGTTCAGAATGGTATAAATTAAGAGCAGAGTCTTACCATATCTTACAAAGAGAAGACACACTTAAGGAAATTGTCAGATTATTAGGACCAGAAGCTTTACCGGATGAAGAAAAATTGATTTTAGAAATAGCAAGAATGATAAAAATTGGAATTCTTCAACAAAATTCATTTGATAAAGTTGATACTTATAATAGTCCAGAAAAACAATTGAAACTTGTAAAGTTAATGGTTAAATTTTATAATGAGGCTCTAAAGTCACTTAAAGAGGGAGTATCCCTCGCAGATATCCGAACCATGCCCATCCTTCCATCTTTATTAAAAGCAAAATTTGAAATTCCAGATGAACAAATATCTAAACTAGATGAACTAACTAAAAATATGGATCATCAGTTTGAACAAATTCGTTCAAAAAAAGAGGAGGTTGAATTAATTGTCTGAAATAACTAATACAAGTAATAGTGCAAGTGCAAGTGTTGAATACACCAAAGTAGGCGAAATTAAAGGTCCTCTTATTGTTGTAGACGGAATTACAAAAGCTTCTTTTGATGAATTGGTAGAAATTGAAACATCTGAAGGTGAAAGAAGACTAGGAAGAGTATTGGAAGTAGGAAATGGCAAAGCAGTAGTACAGGTTTTTGAAGGAACATCAGGATTAGCTATAACAGGCACAAAAGCGAAATTCTTAGGTAAAACTATGGTTATGCCTGTCTCAAACGAATTATTAGGTCGAGTTTTTGATGGATTGGGTAGACCAAATGATGGATTACCTGAACCTATTGCTGATAAATTCCTAGATGTAAATGGTGAGCCTATGAACCCTGAACGAAGAGAGTATCCTACCTCATTTATTCAAACTGGCGTTTCTGTTATAGATGGAATGCTCACTCTCGTTAGAGGACAAAAATTACCAATTTTTTCTGGCTCAGGACTTCCTCACAATGTCTTAGCAGCTCAAATTGCTAGGCAAGCAAGTGTAGTAGGTACAGACGAAGATTTTGCTGTCGTATTTGCTGCAATTGGTGTTCAATATTCTGAAGCTCAATATTTTAAAAGAAGTTTAGAGGAATCGGGAGCATTGAGACGTAGTGTTTTGTTTCTCAATTTAGCAGATGATCCTGCTATTGAAAGAATTATTACTCCTAGGGTAGCACTAACTGTAGCAGAATATCTAGCATTTGATCTTGGTATGCATGTTCTAGCGATATTGACTGATATGACCAATTATTGTGAGGCATTAAGAGAAATTAGTGCAGCTAGAGAAGAGGTGCCAGGAAGAAAAGGATATCCTGGATATTTATATACTGACCTTGCAAATAACTACGAAAGAGCTGGTAGGATAAAAGGAAAAAATGGTAGTGTAACTCAAGTTCCTATTTTGTCAATGCCTGCCGATGACATCACTCATCCTATTCCAGACCTTACTGGATATATTACTGAAGGCCAAATTGTTTTAAGCAGAGATCTTTTCAGAAAAGGTGTTTATCCTCCTGTTAATGTTTTAATGTCACTATCTAGATTAATGAAAGACGGAGTTGGTGAAGGAAAAACAAGAGGAGACCATATGGAGGTTGGAAACCAACTTTATGATGCTTATTCTAGATCTCAGGAAGTTAGAGCGTTAGCAGAGATCGTAGGAAGAGCAGGATTAACAGGTGTTGACTTGAAATATCTTGATGTTGGAGATAATTTTGAAACATCTTTCTTGAAACAATCAACAGATGAAAATCGCAACCTTGAAGAAACCCTTTCCAGATCATGGGAAGTCTTAGGGAACTTACCAAAGGGCGAGCTTACAAAAATTAAGGATAAAAACATTCAACTATACTTTAAAGAAGGATCAAAGAAAATATAAAAAAATTAATGATGAAGAGGCGGTGAATTAAAATGTCTTTTGGAAAAAGAGTTATCGCTACAAAAATTGAATTAATCAAAATTCGTCGTTCTATGCAGATCTCAAAAATGGTACATAAAATTTTGGATGATAAACGAGAAGTATTATTGAAAAAAATAGATGAAATGATTGATGAAGCAAATAAAGCAAGAGGTGATATTTGGGATCCTTTAGATGAGATCTATAAGGCTATTTTTCGTGCTTACTCTTCTCTTGGCAGCTCAACAATTCAATCACTGTCGAGTTCAACTCCTCCATCTATCAATGTAGATGTTCACATTAAAAGAATCGTTGATGTAAAAATACCTGCATTAGAAATAACCTCTCAAAAAGGAATTCAATCTTTGACATATGGATTTGCGGATACAAATTCCTCAGTAGACCAAGCGACAAAATTGATTAAAAATATTCTACCTGGAATTTGTAAAGCTGCAGAATATGAAAATGCAATTTTTAGTCTTGCTAAGGAATTAGAGAAGACACAAAAATTGATAAACGCATTAGAATATGTTATAATACCTCAATATCAGGAGGCGTTAACTTTTATTAAATCAACATTGGAAGAAAGAGAACGAGAGGAATTCGTAAGACTTAAGAAAGTCAAGGCTGTAATAGAGAGGAAGGGGTAAAAAATGACTTCTAACTCAATCTCGACAGAACCAAGAACTGAAGTAGAAACATCCTCATTAAGTGGAAAAAAATCTACAATAGAAATATCAAAAGACAAAGAAACGATAGATCGACTTTTTGAAGATTCTAAAAATATTCTAAAAAATGAATACGATAATATAGTAATAAAACTAAAAGATGATTTGGACAAATCAAAGGAACGAGCTATAAGCAAATTAAAAAAATTATAATTTTTTGTGGATGAGAATTAACTGTAAAATATTTTCTACAGTTACCTTCTCTTTAATTGCATTTTATTTACTAATGAAAGTCGTCGGTAAATAAGAAAAATTCTAGTATTTGCAATAAATGATTTTAATTTAGAATATCTCAACGAAAATTTATTTTTTTTGAATTTTATATACTTATCAATAATTTAAATAAATCTTGTTTCAATATAATTCTTTTATATTATTTTATAGAAGTTAAAAATAATAACAAAAAGAAATTTTTAATTGAATATTTTGTAAAAATATTTCAACATGTAAACTAAGATTAGATATAGTTAAATATGGCATCTTTTAACTTGACTACGTAATTAAATATGAAAATAAAATCAATTTCGACTATGGTATTGATAGCCACTATTGTATTAATTACAACAAATAATCTTCTTTCAAATGAGGCAAATGCACAAGAACCCCAAGCCGCAGCGAGTGGAATGAAATTTGTTGGAGCTGGGTTAGCTTTCGGACTGGCTGCGTTAGGTGCTGGTGTTGCTATTGGTGGTGTGGGAGCTGCTGGTTTAGCAGTCATTAGTGAAAGACCAGATTTAAGATCTCAGGCGTTGGTATTTACAGCTCTTGGTGAAGCAGTAGCTATATACGGTATAGTTATGGCTATAATTATATTAGGGCAATCATAATCATAAACATAATCTCTATCTTTTTTAAAAAAACTATTTTTTTAGATTCTAGCAATATTAAATGTAACAAGGTTAAAATTAAATTAGGATGTACTCAGTTAAATCGTTTTAATCTGTAATATCCCACGAGGCTTTGTTGTTAACGATAAATCTATAGCTGTAAATGTCTCTATTTCTAGATTATTGGCGTTAACATTTGAGATATAGGATATCCATTGTTGTAATTATGTATAATTTGTTCATTGTATTTGTATTTTCATGGCTTGGTTTATGCAATAAGTAAAAGTCATTAGTGATTTTCAGAGATGAGAAGAGGAGTTACGAGTTTGTATGGAACTAATACTGAGATTTTTTCTTCTCAAATCTACAAAGATAAAAAGAATACCATCCTTGAATCGATGATACTATTATTCAGATTAGGAATCAACATTTCTGATTATAGATAGTAACTGACCTAGGTTCATAGAACTAATACTGTTAAACATCTGTTAATCGAATAATTTTTCGTTTTATGATATTTTTAAATATTTCATCTAACGTTGTAGGTTTGAAGGGTATGCTTTTTAAATTATATGTATTATCGATTTTTGATTTTGTAAATTTAACATAATTCTATATTTAAATAATATAATATTTAATGATTTAAAAATATTATTTCTTATTGAATTTCCAATTTGATGTTAAAAACGCTTTCATTGATGCATCATCTAAACCATAAAACGACTTTAGATCATTAAACATCATAGCACTAGTCTTGTTTTTGCGAAGAGCTAGCACTTGTCTATACATAGTCTCAAGAGGATTGCTTGAATTAATAGCTGTAGATAAAATACTACCAAGAATTTTTTTTCTATTTGGTTCAGGCAAATAATCAAGAATACATCGAATCTCTTCATATTTAGGACCTAAAGGCTGCAATATCTCATATGGTAATAATTCGTTTTCTAATATCTTATCAAATAAATCTAGTGAAGTATTAGAAGATGTATTATTTGTAGTAGATCCGCTATCATAAACTGATTGATTTTTTTTATTTAATGAATAACGATTAATAAAGCTATTTAAGTGACTAGCAGAATCTTGTTGGTTTATTAAGTATTCAGTAAAAGAGATAATATTTTCTATTGTGCCATAATGTTTATTTTTGCAATGACGTATTGCATTCCATTTCCTTGTAAAAGGAAGCCTGCATTCAGCACAGATATAGTTGGGGTTTTTCATGTAGTTTAATTTTATAATAAAAAACCTATTAAATAACTTTACTAAAGAGTGACTCGGAGTCACTCCTTATGGTTAATGATGAATATTTACAGAAAACTTGAAATTCGTAAAATTTATTGAAATAGTTATACAGGTTGCAAAACACAATTCTGATAGATATCAATCAAAGATAAATAATAATAACAATAATAATGACTGTAAAAGTTTTGATTACGAAATGTTATAAGGAAATTTGAAATATTCAAATCAGAGCCAGAATTGGTCAAGCTAAAAGGATATGAATTTTCGTGGTATAATGGTGAAATTATTTAATTCATAAAATGATAAATGATAGAAACAAATAATCAAAATTTTAATTTTAATATATTATTTAGCCAATCTTAAACAAATTCATAAATATACCGGATTTTCTATTAATCTAAGATCTATACAACATCTTACTACAAAGAAGGTAATAATATGCTTTATCTTGAAATAGGTGCGTATTATTTTATTAATTTAATCATCTAGATAATTTAGTTTTATACCTACTAAAAAACTCCATAAATGTATTTTATACCTCTTTTATATCATTTATATCTAAAAGTCTGGTACAAAACTTGCACTTTAAGATAATTTTTACCTTATCTACAACTATAATAGTTGGTATGATCTGTTTTTCTTCATTACTGATACAGTTAATATTAGAACATTTGAAAATTCCTAATATGTAGTCTGGAACTTGTATTTTGCGTTTTTCTGCAACTCTATAATTTTTAATTATGTTTATAGTAGCATTGGGTGAGATCAAAGCAATTTTATTTGTATCGTCATTTTCTAAAAATTTATTTTCGATTTTAATAATATCTTTTTTATCTTTTTTTGTGCTCGGAACATTTAATGCTACAGTAACAATATTTCCATCCTGTCCGGTTATATTCAAAGTTTTTAAAACATTAAATGCCTTGCCAGAAGTAATATGATCTATTACAGTTCCTTCTTTTATTCTTCTGACAAGAAGCTGGTTCAGTTCAGACATGTTCGTGATATACAATAGTTCTTTCATATCTATTAAATTTACTGTAACCATCATTGAATGTCGATAGAATAGTTAGAATTATCTTTTTATAGAATAATTTAGAATAATAACTGTGGTTTCCTGTCCAGTGCACATTCTTTTTTTTAGTAACGATTGCGAAATCTGTAAGAAAGAATATTGCGCTATGAAAGGATTAAATGAAAAAGGAAATTTTATTAATCAGACAAATGTTGTTTCTAATACAAAAGAACAAATTCATTATAAAGAATTTACTGAAGAGAAAGCAAAGCAGCTATATGAAAAATTATTCATCTTTTATTTAAAAAATAATAAAGATGAAA